>JANMCD010000135.1:0-16267 GCA_031360905.1 Novosphingobium sp. | reverse complement strand
ACTGCGGTGTTGGTGCTGCCGATGTCGCTTTGGCCGAGAAAGCCGAAGCGGAAGCCGGAGATGACGTAGAAGATCGGGTTCGCCCGGCTGATCGACTGGAAGAAGGGGGCGAGATTGTCGATCACGTAGAAGGTGCCCGACAGCAGCGTCAGCGGGAAGACGATGAAATTGGTGATCGCCGCGTTGTGATCGAACTTGTCCGCCCAGATCGACGAGAGGAACCCGATCAAAGACAGCAGGATGGAGCCCATCAGGCCGAACCATACAACCGCCCAGGGATGCGCCACGGAAAGGCTCACACCCGGCCAGAACATCATGAGGAACGCCAGCGCCAGCCCAACCAGTATGGCGCGGGTTACTGCGGCCGCGATTAGGGCCAGCATCAGTTCCGCCTCGGACAGCGGCGGCATCAGGAAATCGATGATCGTCCCCTGCATCTTGCCTGCCAGGAACGCGAAGCTGGCGTTGGCGAAGGCGTTTTGCATCATGCCCATGACAATCAGACCCGGCGCGACGAAACTGGCGAAGTTGACGCCGAGCACGATGCGGCCTTGCTGCCCCATGGCGACGGAAAAAATCACCAAATTGAGCAGAATGGTGATCGCCGGCGCCCAGATCGTCTGGGTCTGCACCTTGAAGAAGCGGCGTACCTCCTTCAAATACAGCGTCTTGAGCCCGATCCAGTTGACCCGTTGGATCTGGGGCTCTCCCTGAGCCGGAAAGCTGCGCGTCCCTGCCGGGACCGCTGGCTCGACGGATGATGCCCTCACTGGGCCGCTGATCTGGGGTTGCTCGGTCATGGAGCGGCGACTATCGGGTGGGCTGGCCGGTGGCAAGCGCGGCGGGCGAAAGATTGGAAGTGGCATGAGCTGGACTGACGAACGCATCGAGAAACTGACCAAAATGTGGGAAGGCGGAGCGACCGCCAGCCAGATCGCCGAAGAACTCAGCGGGGTCAGCCGCAATGCCGTGATCGGCAAGGCGCATCGGCTGGGGCTCAAGGCGCGGCCGTCGCCGGTCA
Organism: Novosphingobium sp.; assembly: GCA_031360905.1. GTDB lineage: Bacteria > Pseudomonadota > Alphaproteobacteria > Sphingomonadales > Sphingomonadaceae > Novosphingobium. The sequence goes on along the minus strand of JANMCD010000135.1, from coordinate 15,246 downwards.
AGCCAAACGAGGTGCCAGAGCCGCAGGCGCGTTCCGCCCCGCCGGTAGCTGAGCCGCCGCGCGCAGTTCAGGCGGCCCCGCCGCGTCCGGCACCGCCCCCAGCGCCTCGTCCGGCAGCCGCACCCGTGACCGCTGCTGTTCTGGCACCTGGCACTCAGCCGATTACGCCGCAGCCGCGCATCGTCTCGGTCGGTCCCGGCGGCTTCCTGCGGCAGGGTCCGGGCGATCAGCAGGCGCCGATCCCTCCTGCCCCGCCGCGCCGCCTGGTGCCGGCCAAGCCCAGCGCCGAAATTGCCAGCAAGACCAGCCTGCTCGATCTCAACGAGCGCATCTGCCGCTGGCCGATGGGCCACCCCGGAGAGGCCGATTTCCATTTCTGCGGGGTCAAGGTCAACCCGGGCTTTCCCTATTGCGTCGAGCATTGCGGCCGCGCGTATCAGGCCCAGCTTCCCCGCGGCCACCGCCGGCCTCCGCCGCCGCTGCCGTTTGGCGGACCGCGGGTGCGCTGAGCTGTTTGGTTACACGTTCTGCCTGGCGGCTCGCTTGGCGTTGCGTAACTTCGGCATCAAACGCCGCGCGCTGCTCTGGCGCCTGCCGCCCCATTTGCTACATACTAAGGCCATGAACCGCCGATTCGCTCTTGTCGCCCTGCCCTTCCTGTTCGCGCTCACCGCCGCCAAACCGGCCTCGCGCGCCGCGGCCCCGCTGCCCGATATCGTGCGGGTGGCGATCACAACGGAGTTGGGTGTAATTGCCGTTGATCTCGATGCGAAACGGGCACCGGTGACCGTGCGCAATTTCGTTCGCTATACCGACCAGCGCCGGTTCGATGGCACGGTGTTCTACCGGGTGATGCGCCTCAACTGGGGCGAGCAGCCCAATGGGTTGATCCAGGCCGGCATTCAGGGCAACCCGAAGCGCGAATTGGCGCCAATCGCCCACGAGCCGACCAGCCAGACCGGCATCCTCCACAAAGCCGGAGCGATCTCGATGGCGCGCTTTGCGCCGGGGACCGCCAAGGGCGATTTCTCGATCCTGCTATCTGACCTGACGGGGCTTGACGCCGATCCCGCCTCGACCAATCCCGATCTGCGGGCCGGCTTTGCCGCCTTTGGCCAAGTTTCAGCAGGCATGGATGTGGTGCGCAGGATCTACGACGTGCCGCTTTCGCCGACGGCAGGTCAGGGCGTGCTCAAGGGCCAGATGATCGAGCGGCCGATTCGCATCCTGACCGTGCGGCGGGTGCCGATCCCCGCAGCGACGGCGATCCCCGCCACCTCGGTCCCGTAGAAGTTTTCCTGACAACCAGCCGGGGCGATTTTGGCGACCGGCTTGTCCATTCCCTGCAGTTGCGCCATGGGCGAGGCATGGAGGCGCACGATGGCTGGCGATAGGCAGGGAACCGACGAACTTTCCGCCAACCTTGCGCTGGTCGCAGAGCGCTACGACGAACTTCCATACAACTCCCAACCGTTTTCCCGCACCCATCCATTGCGGCTGGCCGGAATCGCTCGCCTGTTCGGCCACGAAGCCCCGGCGATGGCCAAGGCCCGCGTGCTGGAGCTGGGCTGCGCGGCTGGCGGCAACATCATCCCCATGGCGGCGCTTTATCCGGAGGCGCAGTTTCTCGGCGTCGATCTCGGCCGCCGTCAGGTCGAAGACGCACACGAACGCATTACCCGGCTCGGTCTGACCAATATCGAAATCCGCTGCCAGAGCATCACCAACCTGCCCGAGGATGCCAGCGCGTTCGACTACATCATCAGCCACGGCGTATACAGCTGGGTGCCCGCGCCGGTGCGCGAAGCGCTGCTGGAAGTGACCGCGCGGCATTTATCACCGACCGGTATCGCCTATGTCAGCTACAATGTCGCGCCCGGCTGGCACCTCTACCAGCCGCTGCGCGATGCCTTCCGCCTGCTGATCCCGGAACAGTTGAGGCCAGCGGAGCGGGTGCGGATGGCCCGCGATTTGATGGTGTTCCTGAAGCAGCATTCGCCTGACCAGGGCCCGTACGGCGCGATGTTGCGCGACACGCCCGCGCGGCTTGCCGATTTGGGCGACGATTACATCTTCCACGAATATATGGAGGATACCAACGATCCCAGCAGCTTCCGGGATTTTGCCATGGCCGGCGACAAGCAGGGACTCGCCTACCTCGCCGACAGCGAACTCGATTATCTGCTGCCGGAAAACTTCGGCCCCGAATTTGCCAAGCAGCTCCGGGAAAAAACCAGCGACGATATGATTTCGGTCGAGCAGATGATCGACGTGCTCACCGGTCGCCCGTTCCGCCGGAGCCTGCTGGTTCACAAGACTCTGGCGGACGACCTCAAGCGCGGCCTCTCGCCCGAATGCGTCGAGCGGCTGCATTTCATGGCGTCGGACGGCATGCAAATCTCGCGTGACGGCACTGCGGTGACTCTCACCAACAGCTCCGGGCGAACCCTGACGTCGCATGAGACGCCGGTCGCCAAAGCCCTCGAACGCCTACTTGCCGCCTATCCCGGCACGATTTCCTTCGATGAATGCGCCAAGGGTTTTCGCGGCCGTGAGCGATTCCTGGTTAGCGATGCACTGTACAAGCTGGTGATCGCCGGCATCCTCGACGTTGCATCCGAACCCATCCGCATTGGACAGGTAAGCGATCGGCCGCGGGCGTTCCACGTCGCGCGCGACGATGCTGCCCGGGGTGAAGGCATGACAGTCAATTTGCGTCACGACCGAGTCATCATGGACCCTGTTGCGAAAATTCTGCTCCCGGCGCTCGATGGTGCCAGCGACCGCGCGGCCATGGAAAGTCTGCTCTTCGATGCGGCGCGGACCGGTCGGCTCAAATTCGGCAGAAATGGCGCGGCAGAGACCAATCCCGATGTGCTGCGGGTAGCGGTGCGCGAAATCTTGCCCGAAGCCCTGCGCGGCTTGGCGGCTTCGGGCGTGTTGCTGCCTTGACGTTGCCGCTGCAGAATCTTGACCGCTTGCCCATGCCCTCGCAGCGAGGTGATGGCCCGGGCCAATCTAGAACAAGGATTCTGCCAATCCCCTTCAGCTCGCGGCGGTGGTTCAGGGAGGGCTTTTAATCTGAGCACCACGCCGCACACCCTCCCCCAGCCTCTCACTCAAGCGTTAGGGGAGACTGTTAACGGTAACACCGATCAACCAGGAACCTCCTCCCCCCGCCTCCCCGGCCTTGAAGCCCTGCGCGGCGTTGCGGCGATCTGCGTGCTGCTGCTGCACACGAGGGCGGTGTTCGGCGGATCGCCGATGTTCGGCAAAGGCTATCTCGGCGTCGATTTCTTCCTGATGTTGAGCGGCTACCTGATGGCCCGCAATCAGGAACCCCGGCTTGCGGACGGCCTCAAGCCCTGGAACTTCATGGTCAAGCGCTACCGGCGGGTGTGGCCGATGATGGCCGCCGGCGGCGTCCTTGGCGTGCCCCGGCTGCTGCTGCGCACCGACACCATCAGCCAATTCGCCGTAATCGCTCTAGCCAATTTCCTGCTGCTGCCGGTCTCTTTCAAGCGCGAATCTTTCCCGCTCAATATCCCGGCCTGGACGATCTTCTACGAGCTGGTCGCCAACTTTCTCCACGTCCATCTGGTCTGGCGGCTGCGCACTCGAGGACTGGTCCTCGCCATCGCCGCCTGCTTGCCCTTTGTCGTCTGGATCGGCCTGCGCTGGGGCTCATTCGATGTCGGCGCCCGGCCGGAACACTTTATCGCCGGCTTGCCGCGCATCGCCTTCGCCTATCTCATCGGCATCGGTCTCGCCCGCTGGTGGCGCGACCAACCGCCGCTCCCGGTACCCGCCCCGCCAGCCTTGATCGCCATGCCGGCGGTGCTGGCCCTTGGCTGGTGGCTTGGGCTTGGCAGCTGGCTGTTCGACCTTGGCTTCGTCGTCCTAATCTGTCCGCTGATGATTGCCGGAGCGCTTCGGCTGACGAGGTTCGCGCGGGCTGCGGGCATGCTCGGCATGCTGTCCTTCCCCCTGTTCGCCGTGCAGATGCCGATCCTGCAGGGTATGCAACTGCTCGGTTTTGGCTATTGGGCGGGCGGCGGTGCTGCCATCGCCGGTGGCATTGTCGCGGCAATTTTGGCAGAGGCGCTCAAGCGACCGAAGCCGGCGCGCAAACAGGAGACAGCAGCGTGACCGATCCAGTCCTCTACGAAGCTGATGCCGAAGGCATTGTCACCCTGACTCTCAACCGGCCCGAGGTGCGCAATCCGCTGACCGATGCTGACATGATCGAGGCGATACTGGCGGCCCTCGCCCAGCTCGACGCAGACCCAAGCGTGCGGGTCGCCATCCTGACCGGAGCGGGCAAGGCGTTCTCCACCGGCGGCAATATGCATGCCATGCGTACGGGCGGCGGGTTGAAGGACGAGCTGGCGGTGCGCACCCGGGGAAAATACAAGCGCGGCATCCAGCGCCTGCCGCTCGCCTTTGCCGCGCTGGAAGTGCCGGTGATCGCCGCGGTCAACGGCCCGGCGATCGGCGCCGGCTGCGATCTGACCTGCATGTGTGACCTGCGGGTCGCCGGGCAGAGCGCGCGCTTCGCCGAGAGTTTCGTCAAGGTCGGGCTGGTCTCGGGCGACGGCGGTTCGTGGTTGCTGCCACGGATTATCGGCTGGTCGAAGGCGGCGGAAATGGCCTTGACCGGCGATGCCATCAGCGCCGAGGAAGCGCTCGCCTGCGGGCTGGTGTCGCAAGTCGTCCCCGATGGCGAACTGATGGACACCGCCCGCAAGCTGGCGCGCCGCATCGCCGTCAATCCGCCTTATGCGGTGCGCATGACCAAGCGTCTGTTGTGGGAAGGCCGCCGCGCCGACCTTGGCACCCTGCTGGAAATGGCCGCGCCGATGCAGGCGCTGGCCCATTCCACCGGCGATCATAGCGAGGCGGTCGAGGCATTTATCGAAAAGCGCGATCCGAAGTTCACGGGGGATTGATCGTCGCAATGTGATAGGATATCTTGCTTTCACATTAAGATGTGATACGCCCCGGAAATGTCACAGACCACCATCGAGCGGGTCCGCCTGATCGTCACCCAGGGCGGCATGAGCAAGGCCGGCCTCGCCCGCGCTGCCGGTCTTCACGCCAACACGCTGCGCGATTGCACTGAACACAGTTGGAACCCCACCACTGAAACCCTCGGCAAGCTCGACCACTTCCTGTTCGCCAACGACGACCGGCCGATGCTCGTGCCGATCGAGGAAATCATCGACGAGGCGCGCAACGGGCGCATGTACATCCTTGTCGACGACGAAGACCGCGAGAACGAGGGCGATCTCATTATCCCCGCGCAGATGGCCACTCCGGACGCGATCAACTTTATGGCCACCCACGGCCGAGGGTTGATTTGTCTGACGCTGACCGGCGAACGCATCGAACAGCTTGGCCTGGAACTGATGAGCCGCCACAACGGCACCCGTCACGAAACCGCCTTCACTGTCTCGATCGAGGCCCGCGAAGGCGTCACCACCGGCATTTCCGCTGCCGACCGGGCTCGCACTGTCAGCGTCGCGATCGACGGGACGAAGGGCAAGGCCGACATCGTCACCCCTGGCCATGTCTTTCCGCTGCGCGCGCGCGCTGGCGGTGTGCTGGTTCGCGCGGGCCACACCGAAGCTGCCGTCGATATCTCGCGGCTTGCCGGGCTCAATCCGTCGGGTGTCATCTGCGAGATCATGCGCGACGACGGCACCATGGCCCGGCTCCACGATCTGATCGGTTTCGCCCGGATACACGATCTCAAGATCGGCACAATCCGCGACCTCATCGCCTATCGGCGCAAGCATGACCGCATGGTCGAAAAGAAGGCGGAAATCACCTTCACCAGCCGTTGGGGTGGCGATTGGCGGGCCTGCACCTTCTTTAACAAGGCGACCGGCGATGAAACCATGACCCTGGTCAAGGGCAAGATCGACCCGGCCAGCGCCACTCTGGTACGCATGCACACGCTTTCCATCTTCGCGGATATTTATGGCGAGGAGAGCGAGCGGGCCGAATTGTTGCACCGCTCGATGGAGTTGATCGCCGAGGAAGGCTCTGGCGTCATCGTGGTGATCAACCGACCGATGCAGCGGCCGATGTCTCGCACCATCGAAATCAAGAACAGCATTCGCGCCGGTGAGGCGCCGCCGATGGAGGAACTGCGCGACTACGGCGTCGGCGCCCAGATTTTGGCGGAACTTGGGGTGCATGACATGGTGCTGCTCACCAATACGCATCATACGCTGGTAGCACTGGAGGGCTATGGGCTTTCCATCGTCGGTGAGCGGCGGGTGGATTGAGGCGCCTGTCACCTTTGATCTGCATTGGCGAATTATCAATCAGCTATCAGCAAGCACCTTAAAGGCGCAACACACAATGGCCAAATTCCTCATCGTCGAAGCGCGTTTCTACGATCATCTCAACGACATGCTGATCGCCGGCGCCAAAGCGGCATTAAAGGCCGCCGGACATAAATCCGAAGTCATAACCGTACCCGGAGCGCTCGAAATCCCGGGCGCCATCGCCCTTGCGGACGCCAGCGACGACTATGCCGGCTACGTCGCCATCGGCGTCGTCATTCGCGGCGAGACCTATCACTTCGAGATCGTCGCCGGCGAAAGCGCGCGGGGCGTGCTGGCGCTGACGATGGACGGACTTGCCATCGGAAACGGAATCCTGACGGTCGAGAACGAGGCACAGGCGCTGGTCCGCGCAGATCCGGCGCAGAAGGACAAGGGCGGCGAGGCGGCCAAAGCGGCGCTGGCGCTGCTTGCGCTCAAGGAGCGGTTTGGCGGGTGACAAGCAGCTTGGCATCGGCGGGATACCGCTGGTTTCCGGCAGCAATGACGGATCACCGGATGCCACGTCACCTTGATGAAATATGGCGGCGGGCGGAGGGGCCTACCAGATTTTCACCCGCTGCTCAGGCGCGAGGTACAGCTTGTCGCCCGGCTTGACGTCGAACGCCCGGTACCAGGCATCGAGATTACGCACGGTCAGCGCGCGGTACATGCCGGGGGCGTGGCCGTCGGTGGCGATGCGCCCGCGCAAGGCCTCGTCGCGTATCTTGCTGGCCCAGCTCTGGGCAAAGGCGATGAAGAAGCGCTGGTCGCCGGTGAAACCGCCGATGACCGGCGCTTCCTTGCCGCCCAGTGATGCGCGGTAGGCATCGTAGGCTGCGGCGAGGCCCGCGACATCGGCGATGTTCTCGCTGAGCGACAGCTTGCCATTGACCTTGAGACCCGGGAACGGCTCATAGGCGTCGTACTGGGCAATAAGCGCGTTGCCGGCGGCATTGAACCTCGCCTTATCAGCCTCGGTCCACCAGTTACGCATCTTGCCGCTGGCGTCGAAGGCGGCGCCATTGTTGTCGAAGCTGTGGCTGATCTCGTGACCGATCACCGCGCCGATCGCCCCGTAGTTGAACGCGGGATCCGCTGTCGCGTCAAAGAACGGGCGTTGCAGGATCGCCGCCGGGAAGTTGAGCGCGTTTTGCACCGGCAGATTGACCGCATTGACCAGCTGCGCATTCATCCACCATTCGCGCCGGTCCATCGGTTTACCGATCTTGGCGAGCTGCTGGGCATAGCGCAGCTTCTGCGCCGCCTGCTTGTTGGCATAGGCATTGTTCGCCGCGACATTTAAATTGGCGTAGCTCTTCCAGCTGTCCGGATAGCCGACGCCAACCTCGATGCTGCGGACCTTTTCCAGCGCTTCGCGCTTGGTCGCGGGCGCCATCCATTCGATCGCCTGGACGCGGCGGGCGAAGGCGGATTTGATCGTGTCGGACATCGCCTGCACCTGAGCCTTGGCCGATGCCGGGAAATATTTCGCGGTGTAGAGCCTGCCAACCGCATCGCCCATGGCCTCGTTCAACGCTGCAAACACGCGCTTGTCGCGGGGGCGCAGCTGCTTGGTGCCCTGCAGCACCGCGCCATAGAAGCCAAAGCGATCCTGATCGAGTTTTGCAGGCAGCACGTCGGTGTTCATGTTGATCTGGTGGAATGTCAGCCAATCCTTCCACGCGTCGAGCGGCTGGCTGGCGACCAGCGCGGACAGCTTGGGAATTGACTGCGCGTGGTAGGCGGCAAACTTCGGCTGGCTGGCCAGACCGGCGCTGGTGAAAAACGCCGCCCAGTCGATCCCCGGCGCCTTGGCGGAAAAATCGGCGCGCGACCATTCCGTCGCCGAGCGCTGCCAGTCCTCGCTCTCCGCGCGGCTGGCATGGGCCCGGGCAATCTTAATCTCGAGATCGTAAATCCGCTGCGCCTTGGCCTCGGCTTCGGCAATGCCGGCATCGGCGAGCAGCCTGGCGATATAGCCGCGGTAGCTGGAGCGGATCGCCGCCATCTTGGCGTCGGCGGACAGATAATATTCGCGCTCGGGCATGCCGAGGCCGCCCTGCAGCAGATAGGGCATGACTTCACCGCCGGCGAGCGCCTGGGTGACGAAGCTGCCGAACAGGTTTTCAGTGGCGAAATCGGTGGCGTTGAGCGGATCGACATCGGCGCGCAGTTGCTCGCCCAGCACCCGCGACAGCCCCTCCACATTGCTGATCGCGGCGAAGCGGTCGATGTCGGGCTTCACCGGAGCAAGGCCGGCGGCGTCGATTGCGGCCTGATCCATGAATGCGGCATGGAACGCCTTGATCCGGGCGGCATCGCTGCCAGGCGCGGGATCGGACTTGACGATCTCATTCACCAATTCGGCCAAGCGGGCCTCGGTCTGCTGGTCGGCGATGTAGAAGCCGCCGATATTGGAGCGATCGTCCGGGATTTCCGTAGCCTTCATCCAGGCACCGTTAGCGTAGGCGTAGAAATCGTCCCCGGGCCTGACAGATTTGTCCATCGCGGCGGGATCGATCCCGAGCGGCGAGCCTTGCTGCACCGACGCGGGTTCATCGACGCGCTTGCATGCCACCGGGCCGAGGGCCACGGTGGTAATGGCTAACAATAGGGCGGCGAAAGGCCGGCTGTTCATCCATCGCCACTTCTTTTGCATGGCAAGGTAACTCCTCGCGATCACTATAGTTGCACCAAGCTAGCCAGTGAAGGAGCGACTATCCAGCCCCATAATGTCGCGGGAAAATCGCGGTATTAGCAATTCCTTGACTGTCAGACGTTACGTCGTTTGGCGGCGCGATGGGGCGCTGGAAACGAAAGTCAGCAGCTTGGCGAGCACGGCACTTCCGCTTATCTCGGCGACGCCGCAACGGGTCGCGACTGTCGTTAGCACCCGGGCGGTGACGATCCGCGCGCTTGATTGGCGCGAATGCACCGCGCCGGCCATTCGGCTTGCCTGGGATGCGCTGGCGCAGCGCGCGGCGGAGCCCAATCCATTTTACGAAAGCTGGTACCTGCTGCCCGCCCTGCGCGCGCTCGATCCGGCCGGGACCGTGAGGATGCTGCTGTGCGAGGCGGGTGGTGAGCTTGTCGCCATGCTGCCGGTGGCGCGTCAGCCGCGCTATTACCGCAGGCTGGTTCCCCATATTTCCAGCTGGGTCCACGCCAATTGTTTCCTCGCCGTGCCCCTGGTCGCCGCCGGCCGGGAGCGTGAATTCTGGTGCGCCCTGCTGAAATGGGCGGACAGCGAGGCAGGCAGCAGCCTGTTTCTCCACCTCTCCGGCTTGCCCCTCGGAGGCTCTTTGCACCGGGCGCTGGAAGCCGTGCTCGCCGAACAGGGCCGGTCGGCAGGGCTCGTTCACCGCCAGGAACGGGCGCTGCTGGCGTCCCCGCAGACCCCCGACGACTATCTCGCCGCCTCGCTTACCGGCAAGAAACGCAAGGAACTGCGGCGGCAACGCACACGGCTCGCCGAACTCGGCGAGATCGGCTTTGCCCGCGAGGACGGTGGCGACGGCCTCGATGCCTGGATCGAGCGCTTTCTCGCGCTTGAGCAGGCCGGTTGGAAAGGCCAGAGAAACTCCGCACTGGCCTCGCAAGGCGACACTGCCGCGCTGTTCCGCGAGAGCTTGCCCGGGGGCGCGGAGCAGGGCCGGCTCGAGCGGCTGACGCTGTCTCTCGACGGGCGGGCAATCGCCATGCTGGTCAATTTCATCACCCCGCCCGGCGCTTTCAGCTACAAGACCGCCTATGACGAGGACTACGCCCGGTTTTCGCCGGGCGTCCTGCTGCAATGCGAGAATTTGCAGCTGCTGTCCCGCCCGGACATCGCCTGGACCGACAGTTGCGCCGCCGCCGATCATCCGATGATCGACCATATCTGGCGCGAGCGCCGCGCCGTGGGCCGCATTTCGATCGCGATTGGCGGCAGACTGCGCCGCCTCGTCTTTACCCGCCTGCTCAACGCTGAGCTAGGCCGCAACCCCACCGGAGTTTCCGCATGAGCCTGTTTTCGCCCGCCAGCCTCGCGGCATTCGCCGCCAGCTATCCGGAGACGCCGCACAGCTTTCGGCATGGCTTGTGCGGACACCCGTTGTTTTCGCGCGACGCGCTGGCGCGGCTCGTCGAGACGCTGCCGGCGAGTTCGGTCGAGCACCTGCGCGCCGACTTGCCAAAGGGCCAGTCCGGCATCCCTGCGGATGGCCAGGCATCGGTTGCCGAGACGATCCGCACGATCGACCAGAAGGGTAGCTGGGTGGTCATCCGCAACATTGAGCAGTCTCCGCCCTATGCCGAAGTGCTGCATGGCTTGCTCGACGAACTGCGACCCGCAGTCGAGGCGGCGACTGGACCAATGTTGACGATCCAGGGTTTCGTCTTCGTCACATCGCCGGGCGGCGTCAGCTCGTTTCATTTCGATCCGGAACACAATGTGCTGCTCCAGCTCGAGGGTCAGAAGGAGATGACGCAGTTCCCGGCGGCGGATACGGCGTTCGCGGCAGACGAATCGCATGAGGCCTACCATGTCGGCGGCACGCGCGACCTGCCCTGGCGCGAGGCGTGCGAACACGGCGGCACCAGATTCGCGATCGGCGAGGGCGATGCGCTGTTCGTCCCGGTGATGGCGCCGCACGTCGTAACCAATGGGCCTACACCGACAGTGGGCCTGTCGATCACCTGGCGCTCGGAGTGGAGCTACGCCGAGGCCGACGCCCGTGCTTTCAACGCGGTGCTGCGCCGGATCGGACTAAGCCCGCAGGCCACCCGGCGCTGGCCGTCGCGCAATCTGGCCAAGGCCTATGGCTGGCGGGCGGTGCGGAAGCTGCGCGGCGCAGGGTAATCCGCTCCTGGCGCGCCTAACAGGCTTATCGGGTGGAACTTATTCCACCCGATAAGGCCAATCCTAGACGCGATATCAATAACCGTAGCCGCCGTTATAGCCGTAGCCATTATTGCCGTAGCCATTGTTCCGGTAACCACCGCCCCAGTTCTGGTCATGCCACTGGTTATGACCCCTCCTGAGTTGGCGGTGGGCACCCTTGTGATCGCGCCGCAAATAGCGATGCAAGCCGCGATGTTCCCAGCGGTTCAACCCCTGGTCGTGCGCATCCTCGTGGACATTGTCCAAGTCATCATGGACCTCACCGTGTTGTTCGTTTTTATCTTCATGCACGTCGCGGTGTTCCCCGCGATAGCTGTTGTCGCCGTAACCCGGATAGCCGTAACCATATCCAGATCCGCTTCCGATCGAAATCGAGAAACCGCTTTGCGCGAATGCCGTTGTTGGGACCATGGCCGCCAGGCCGGCAGCGGCAACAATCGCGATAATTGAACTTTTCATCTGACGCTCCTCTCACCCCTGGCAATTCCAAGGAAGAGGCACTTTCCCATGTCTACGCTGCATGGGTGCTGAACGAGCCGCTTGGCAAAGGTTCAACCAGGCGGTGTAAACCGCCCCCGCAGTTCGGTGACGATATCCCACACCGCGATGAACAGCGCGGCGATGATCGGGCCGATGATGAAGCCGCTCAGCCCGAACAGCTCGAGCCCCGCGACGGTGGCAATCAGCACGACGAAATCGGGCAGCTTGGTGTCTTTGCCGACCAGGATGGGGCGTAGCAGATTGTCGATCAGCCCGATCACGAAGAAGCCGCAGAACACCAGCACCAGCCCCTGCCAGATAGACCCGGTGACTAGCAGATAGAACGCCACCGGCACCCAGACGATGCCGGTGCCAACCGCCGGGACCAGCGAGAAGAAGCCCATCAGCAGCCCCCAGAGCAGCGGCGCGTGAATTCCCAGAACCCAGAAGATCAGCCCGCCGACGATGCCCTGCAGCACCGCCACCAGCACCGTGCCTTTGATCGTGGCGCGCACCACGCGCAGGAATTTGTCGAGCAGACGGTCGCGCAGTTCTGGCTGCAGCGGCATCGCCGCCCTGAGTTTGCTGCTGAGCCGGTCCCCGTCGCGCAGCAGGAAATAGGTGAGGTAGAGCATGACACCCAGTGCTGCGAGGAAGCTCAGCGCGCCTTGGCCGACGGTCAGCGCCTGCGTTGCGACGCTGCCGAGTCCGCTCGACAGGCCGGTGCGCAGAGCGCCGCGCAGATGTTCGGCATCGAGCAGGCCATAGTCCGCGGCCAGCCGCGAAATCCACGGCGGCAGGGCGCTGCGCAGCTTGCCGACGATTTCGCCAATATCGATCCCGCCTGACTGCAATTGCCGGTAAAGCCCGGCGGCCTCCTCGATCAGGCTCACCCCGAGCAGCAGGGCGGGCACGATTACCACGGCCAGGATCAGCAGCAGAGTATGTGCAGCGGCGAGGCCTTTGCGCCCGCCAAGGCTTACCACCATGCGCTGGTAGATTGGCTCAAACACGATCGCGGCGACCACGCCCCACAGGATCGCACCGAAATAGGGCGTCATCAACCAGGCGAAGGCTATGGTTACCGCCAGCACCAGCACGGCGAACCCGCCCTCCTCGAAGCTCCACCCGCGCCGCTGCTTGCCGTTCATCCCGTTCCCCCTCGCTGACCGGTCATCCGCCGGGATGGTAGAAGTCAAATAATATTTGCGCCACCGCCGCTGAAACGCCGGGCGCCCGCTGCAAGTCTTGCAGGCTCGCCGCCCGCACCCTGCCCGCAGTGCCGAAATGCAGCAGCAACGCACGTTTGCGGGCCGGGCCGATGCCGGAAATTTCGTCGAGCGGGCTGGCGGTTATCGCCCGGCTGCGCTTGGCGCGGTGGGCGCCGATGGCGAAACGGTGGGCCTCGTCGCGCAGGCGCTGGAGATAGAACAGCACCGGCGAATTAACCGGCAGGGTCTTCTCACGGCCGTCCGGGAAGTGGAACACCTCGCGCCCGGCATTGCGGTCCGGCCCCTTGGAAACGCCGATCAGCGGCAGGTCAACGACGCCGAGTTCCTCAATCACCCCCCTGACCGCACTCACCTGCCCCTTGCCGCCGTCGATCAGCACAAGATCGGGCCAGGTACCTTCGCGATCTGGATCCTCCCCGGAACGGGGAGGTGGCGCAGAGCGACGGAGGGGTCCCACCTCGCCACTAGCGATGTTCTGGGGGATAGGTGGGACCCCTCCGTCAGCGCTTCCCGCTGCCACCTCCCCGTGCCGGGGAGGATTGAGCAGCCGCGCAAACCGCCGCGCCATGACTTCGCGCATCATCGCGAAATCATCGCCCGGTGCGGTCTCGGCGCGCTTGATGTTCCATTTGCGGTATTGACCCTTGAGAAAACCGTCCGGCCCGGCGACCACCATCGCGCCGAGCGCATTGGTGCCCGAGATATGGCTGTTATCGTAGATCTCGATCCGCTGCGGCACGTCCGGCAATTCGAGAAATTCCGCAACTTCGCGCAGGATCTTCGCCTTGCTTCCGCTTTCCGCCATCCGCCGCTCGAGCGCCTCGACGGCGTTGCGCTGCGCCTGCTCCATCATCCGCCGCCGATCGCCGCGCTGCGGGACCGATATTTCCACCCTCCCCCCGGCGCCCGGCCGGAACGCTTCTTCCAGAAGCTCCGCCTCCGGCAGTTCGCGGTCGAGCAGGATCAACCGCGCGGGCGGCACTTCCTCGTAGAACAGGGCAAGGAAGCTGGTCAGCACTTCCTCTTCGCTCAGCCCCTCGGTGTGGGCGGGGAAAAAGGCGCGGTGGCCCCAGTTCTGACCGCCCCGGATGAAAAACGCCTGGATCGCCACCTGCCCCGCCTTGCAGGCCATGGCGAAAATGTCGCCATTGCCAATCCCTTCGGCGTTGATTGCCTGGCTCCCCTGGATGAAACTCGCCGCGCGCAGCCGGTCGCGCAGCATCGCGGCGCGCTCGAAATCGAGTGCTGCGGCCGCCTCCTCCATCTGCCCGGCGATCTTGGCCTGCACTGCCGAGCTCTTGCCGCCGAGAAAGTCTTTCGCCTCGCCAACCAGTTCGGCATAGGCGCTACGGTCGATCCGCCCGACGCAGGGCGCCGAGCAGCGCTTGATCTGATAGAGCAGGCAGGGCCGGTCGCGGCGGGAAAAGAAGCCATCGGTGCAGCTTCTCAGCAGGAACAGTTTCTGCAGGGCATTGACCGTGGTGTTGACGCTGCCGGCGCTGGCGAAAGGGCCGAAATACTCGCCCTTCTGCTTGCGCGCACCGCGATGTTTCATGATCCGCGGAAAGGCGTGATCGTCGCACAGCAGGATGAACGGGAAGCTTTTGTCGTCGCGCAGCAGAACATTGTAAGGCGGGCGGTAGCGCTTGATCAGCTGCGCCTCGAGCAGCAGCGCCTCGGCCTCGGAATTTGTCGTGACGATAGTCATCCCGCGTGTCTGGCTAACCATCCGGCGCAGGCGATTGGGCATTTTGTCGACCTGGGTGTAGTTCGCCACCCGATTACGCAGAGCCCGCGCTTTGCCGACATAAAGCACGTCGCCCCGGCTATCGAGCATCCGGTAAACGCCGGGCCGGGGCTTGAGCGTCGCCAGCGTCTCGCGGATCGCGGCGACCCCGGCGGCGATATCCGGCTGGCTGGCGAGCATGGTCGTGGTCGCCCGCTCCTCGTGGAAGCGTTCGGAGGACTGGCGGTCGGGCGGAACGCTGTTGCGGGCCATGAGGCGAAAATAGGCGATCGCGGCGCGTTTGGGGAGGGCCGCCCCACCCTTGCCCCCAATTCATCCGGGCAAAGCGCAGCGCCTGGCCCCGCCCTCAAAACCTCCTTCGAAATTCCCCGCCGTCATGCCGGCGATACAGCGAGGCACAACGCGCGAATTCCCCCCTGGCTTCCTTTTTACCTGTCCCGCCGCTATGCCGCGCCGCGAAAGGCTCTGAACCGACGGTGATGGTGAAAGAAAAATCGCAGGCAAATGCCGGGGGAAGCGCTGGTGCTGCTGCCCCGCGCCAGGTTCGGGGTACGGATGCCGGCAAGGTTT
>JANMCD010000084.1:0-9150 GCA_031360905.1 Novosphingobium sp. | reverse complement strand
GCCGACTATCTCGCCGAATCGAGGCACATCATCGGCTGGATCATCGCCGGAACCCTCGTGCTGGCGCTGGGCGGCTATGCCTGGCGCGTGCTCACATGGAAACCGCGCGACTAAGCCTGTTCGCGCGGGTGGGCATTGCGGTAGACATCGAGCAGCATCGCCGCATCGACCCTGGTGTAGATTTGCGTCGATCCCAGGCTGGCGTGGCCAAGCAGTTCCTGCAGGCTGCGCAAATCCGCACCTGCCCCCAGCAGGTGGGTGGCGAAGCTGTGGCGCAGCGCATGCGGGGTCGCGCTGGCCGGCAGACCGAGCACAATCCGCGCCCGCGCGACGGCCTTCTGCACCATGCCCTGCGCCAGCGGTCCGCCTTTCACACCCCGGAATACGACTGCATCGCTGCTCATCGGCCAGGGGCAGAGAGCGAGATAAGCAGTCACCGCCGCGCGCACGATCGGCAGCAGCGGCACCACGCGCTGCTTGCCGCCCTTGCCGGTGACCGTCAGTACCTCGCCCAGCGGGAGCGCCGCGCCGGTGAGCGCTAAAGCCTCGGCAATCCGCAGCCCCGCGCCATAAAGCAGCAGCAGAACCGCCCGGTCACGCGCACCGATCCATTCCTCGCCGGCATCCTCGGCGACGGTAGCGGCAAGGTGGACGGCTTCGTCGGGCGTCACCGGCCGGGGAATGCCCTTCTTGACGCGCGGGCCGCGCATGCGGGGCGGAGCGGGATCCGGGACGCCGGCCTGCGCCCGGGCAAAGGCGATGAACGATTTGAGCGCCGACAGTTCCCTCGCCGCCGAGGCATTGCCGATGCCATCGGCCCGGCGGCGGGCGAGCTGGCCGCGCAGCGCCAGGCCGTCGAGCCGGGCAAGCGCGGGCCAGTCAGCCTCGCCGATTTGGTCCAGCAGCCGTGCTGCCGTCGCGACATAGGCGCGAACCGTGTGCGGGCTACGGCGGCGTCCCCGGGCGAGATGGCCGCCCCAGGCCTCGAGAATGTCGGCGCGAGTCATGCCGAAACCAGTTCAGCCGGCACCAGCTCGCCGAGCAGTGCGTCGAGCAGGGGCATGCCGGCCTCGGTGACGCCGATGTGGTTGCTGTTCCGCCAGACTAGGCCCTGCGCTGTGTAGAATGCGTTTTTGCGCGGATCGCACAGCGCATCTTCTGGCAGGCCAAAGCGCCGTGCCATCGCTGCCAGGTCCACACCCTCAGCCAGCCGCAGCCCCATCAGCATCGCCTCCGCCGCCTGTTCGCGAGGTTCGAGTGCGCGGGTCTCACTAACGCCGTGATCGGACTTCGCCACCGCCGCTAGCCAGTTCTCCGGTTTGCGGTGCCGCACCGTGGCTACGCCGCCGCGGCGTCCATGCGCGCCGGGGCCGATGCCGCAATAGTCCTGGTAGCGCCAATAGGTCAGGTTGTGGCGGCTTTCCTCGCCGGGGCGGGCGTGGTTGCTGACCTCATAGGCGGGGAGGCCGGCGGCTGTGGTGCGCTCGCGGGTGAGGGCGAACAGATCGCCCGCCGCGTCGTCGTCCAGCGGGGTGAAGGCCTGCTCGCGCACCATCGTGGCGAAACGGGTGCCCGGCTCGATGGTCAGCTGGTAGAGCGACAGATGCCCGGTGCCGAACCCCAGCGCCCGGTCAAGGTCGGCCTGCCACTGCCGCGGCGTCTGCCCCGGCCGGGCGTAGATCAGGTCGAAATTGACCCGCGCGAAATGCCGCTGCGCCACTTCAAGTGCTGCAAGGCCCTCGGCCGCATCGTGCAACCGGCCGAGGAAGCGCAGCGTCTCATCGTCCAGCGCCTGCAGGCCGAGCGAAACGCGGTTGATGCCGGCCGCCGCCAGCGCGCGGAAATTGGCTGCCTCAACCGAGGAGGGATTGGCTTCCAGGGTAATCTCGATGTCCGGGGCAAAGCCCCACAGGCCTTGCGCCTCACGCAGCAGCCGTTCGACCAGCGCCGGCGGCATCAACGACGGAGTGCCGCCGCCGAAGAACACCGATGTCAGCGCCTCGGCCGGGGTATTGGCGCGCTCGTGCCGCATGTCGGCGAGCAGGGCCACCTCCCACTGCGCATGATCAATGCCGGAGCGAACATGGCTGTTGAAATCGCAGTAGGGGCACTTGGCGAGGCAGAAGGGCCAGTGGATATAAAGCGCGCGGGCCATCCTCGCTTTCAGCAAGAATTAACTCGGGAATGTCAAGTTGCCAGCCATGGGGATCGGAAAGTTCGCCGCTTTGCTCGCCGGCGCTGGCGCTGCGCTGCTGATTGTAACAACGCCGCTATTGGCCGAGCCAGAACGTTCGGGCAGCGTCTACCAGCGGCTGCTGGCGGCGCACAATCGCGAGCGCGCAAGGCTCACCGTGCCGCGTTTGGTCTGGAGCGACAGGCTGACCGCGCAGGCGCAGGCCTGGGCCGATTCGCTCGCCCGGCGCGAGGCCTTTCATCATTCGAACAGAAAAACGCGCGGCGGCACCGGCGAGAACCTGTGGATGGGCACCACCGGTTACTACAGCCCCGAGGACATGATCGGCTCGTTCCTGGAAGAGAAACGCGACTTTCGCCGCGGCGTGTTTCCCGCTGTCTCGCGCACCGGCAACTGGGACGATGTCAGCCATTACACGCAGATTATCTGGCCGACCACGCAGGAAATCGGCTGTGCCATCGCGCGCAGTGGCGGGGGTATGGACGTGCTGGTCTGCCGGTACTGGCCGAAGGGGAATATCGACAACCGCGCGGTGGGTTAGCCGAACTGATCCGCGACCAGCTTTTTGAAGGCATCGGCGCGGTGGCTGACCCGGTGCTTTTCGGCCGGGTCGATCTCGGCGAAGGTCAGCGTACCGCCAACTGGCACGAACACCGGATCGTAGCCGAAGCCGAGCGAGCCGCGCGGCGGCCAGGTCAGCGTGCCATCGACCTGGCCTTCGTAGACCGCGCTGTCCCCGTCCGGCCAGGCGAGCGCGAGCACGCAGGCGAACCAGGCGCTGCGGTCGGTGTCGGGGCCCAATGCGCAGAGCATGCCTTCGACCTTGCCCATCGCCATGGACCAATCGCGCCCCGCCGGCCCCTCGAACCACTGGCGTTCGGCCCAATCGGCGGTGTAGACGCCGGGCCGACCATCGAGTGCAGCTACGCACAGCCCGCTGTCGTCGGCCAGCGCAGGGATTTGCGATGCCTGCGCGGCAGCGCGCGCCTTGATCAGCGCATTCTCGACAAAATTCCTGCCCGTCTCCGCTGGCTCCGGCAGCCCGAGTGCACCGGCGGACAGGCACTCCACCCCGTAGGGCGCGAGCAATGCGCCGATTTCCTTGAGCTTGCCAGCATTATGCGTGGCGATGACCAGCTTGCCGGACAGCCGCAGCATCAGCGCGCGACAGCCTCCGCCTGGCCAGCGAAAATCCGGTCACAGCCAATGCGGGCGAGGCGCAGCAGGCGCAGCAGGCCCTCCTCGTCATACGTCGCGCCCTCGGCGGTGGCCTGCACCTCGGCGATATGGCCGCCTTCGATCAGCACGAAGTTGGCGTCGGCATCGGCGTTGGAATCTTCGTCGTAATCGAGGTCGAGCACCGGGGCGCCCTGATAGATCCCGCAAGAGACCGCCGCGACTTTGCGGGTGAGCGGATCCTCGGCGATCGCGCCGGCGGCAAGTAGGCCGTCGGTCGCCAGTTTCAGCGCCACCCAGGCACCCGAAATCGCCGCCGTACGCGTGCCGCCATCGGCCTGGATGACATCGCAGTCGAGCACGATCTGCCGCTCGCCGAGCTTCTTCATGTCTGTGACCGAGCGCAAGCTTCGCCCGATAAGGCGCTGTATTTCCTGCGTTCGTCCCGATTGCTTGCCCTTCGCCGCTTCCCGACTGCCGCGGGTGTGCGTGGCGCGCGGCAGCATCGAATATTCCGCCGTCACCCAGCCTTCGCCCTTGCCGCGCAGGAACGGCGGGATCTTTTCCTCGACGCTGGCGGTGACCAGCACGCGGGTGTTGCCAAACGACACCAGCACCGAGCCTTCGGCATGGATTGTGTAATTGGTGAGGAATTCTAGGGTGCGCATCTCGTCGGGTGCACGGCCGGAGGGTCGCATCGGGTTTCCTTAGCTTGCACTCAGTGCCGTTTGCCTTGAGCTTGCGAATCCAACCAAGCCCGATCGGCCTGGGCTTGTCGCAGGGCCGTCCTTACTGCCTCCGCCGAAGAAGAAAAGTGCAGTCCTTCGACAAGCTCAGGATAGTCGGGGTATTGGTAAGCCGAATCACCGGGATCAGATGAATGCCCCCACCGCCCATCACCGAACTGACCGCCCGCGCCCGTGACATCTTCCGTCTCGTGGTCGAAGGCTATCTCACTTCGGGCCAGCCGGTCGGATCAAAGACCCTGGCTGGCGGAGGGGGCCTGGCGTTGTCGTCCGCCTCGATCCGCTCGGTGCTGCACGAGCTCGAAGGGCTGGGCCTGCTCGCCGCGCCGCACACCAGCGCCGGCCGCCGGCCGACCGACGCCGGCCTCCGCCTGTTCGTCGATGGCATGATGCAAGTTGCGGAACCAAGCCAGCAGGAGCGTGCCGCGATCGAGCGGCGGCTGGCTGAGCCGGGGCCGATCGAGGCCGCGCTGGAAGCCACCAGTTCGATCCTCTCTGACCTGTCGGCGGGGGCGGGCGTGGTCATGGTGCCAAGCCGCGAGCCGCGCCTTACCCAGCTCAGCCTGGTCCCGCTGTCGCCGGGCCGCGGGCTGGCGATTCTGGTGGGGGAGGACGGGAGCATCGAGAACCGGGTGGTCGAATTGCCTGCCGCGCTGCCTCCCGGCGCGCTGCAGGAGGCCTCGAACTACATTACGGCGCGGCTGACCGGACGGACGCTGGCCGAGGCCGGGCAGCTGATGCGCACCGAGATCGCCTCCGGTCAGTCGGCGCTCGACGCCGCGAGCCGCGAACTGGTCCAGCGCGGGCTGGCGGTGTGGAGCGAGGACGCCATGCGCCGGCGTGTGCTGATCGTGCGCGGCCAGGCGAATTTGCTCGACCAGGAGGCGCTCACCGATCTGGAGAGAGTGCGCATGTTGCTGGATGATCTGGAGAACAAGCAGTCGGTCGCCGAACTCCTGGATCTCGCCCGCGAATCGGAATCGACGCGGATTTTCATCGGCTCGGAAAACCGGTTGTTCGCGCTGTCCGGCTCATCGGTCATTGCCTCGCCCTACCGCGACCGCGAGGGCCGTGTGGTCGGCGTTATAGGGGTTATCGGGCCGACGCGGTTGAATTATGCGCGAGTCGTGCCCATGGTGGATTTCACCGCCCAGAGCCTGGGCAAGCTCATCGGATAGCTGGAACATTTGACACTATGACTGACGATACCACGCCGCAGGACGATCCGGCGGCCCTCGAAGAATTGAAGGGCGTTCCCGAGGGAATGCTCGATGAAGGACCGCACGCGGGCGAAGACCATTTTGCCCGGTTGATGGCCGATATCGACGCCGCCAAGCAGGAAGTGCTCTACGCCAAGGCGGAGACGCAGAACGTGCGCCGCCGTATGGAAAAGGATATTGCCGATACCCGCGCCTATGCCGCGACCGGCTTTGCCCGCGACATCCTCTCGGTCGCCGACAATCTTTCCCGCGCGCTCGATGTCGTGCCCGCGGAATTGCGCGACGACGAGATGCTCCGAGGCCTGGTCGCCGGCATCGAGGCCACCGCGCGCGAGATCGACAAGGTCTTCGCCGCGCACGGCATCACCCGGATTGCCGCCATGGGCCTGCCGCTCGATCCCAACCAGCACCAGGCAATGCTGGAAATTCCCTCGGCCGAGGTGGAGCCGGGCACGGTCGTGCAGGAATTGCAAGCTGGCTATATGATCAAGGACCGCTTGCTGCGGCCGGCGATGGTGGCGGTGGCGAAGAAGGCGGAGTAGGAGGCTCGACCAGGTCTCTTGCGAGCCGGGCGGTCTCATGATGCAATCGAGTCATGGCGGATAGGCCGATCATCCGAACGCGAGGCGCCAGTTCCCTCGCGTCGCGCGTATTGACGAAGATTGCGCTATACTGACCGGCAATTTCCGCGATTTGGAGTTTACCGTGGACAATGTCGTTGCGGATTTCGAGCATCTGTTCAAGCTTGTCTAGCAGCGGCCCGACCTTGGCCCGCTGCGTCTTGGAGTAATGTGGAGAAGGTTTCGCCGCCCTCAGCAGCTCGATTTTTTGACCAAGCATTTCTCCGTTTGGCTTAGCCCCGCTCCGCTTCAGGAGCGCGACGATTGCGGCTTCGGCATCGGCAAAGGCATCGAGCAGGTTGCTTCGTGCATTGTGCCATTCGCGGGGGTCATGGTTCGTAGGCAGTTCAGCTGGCATTACGTCAGCTTAGCCTGCGGATTCCTGCCATAAGGTAAATTGAGGCGGTGGCCAAGCTGCAGGAGCAGCCATGCGAAGGGATTACGGATGGTCAGCTGGTCTTCGAGGACCAGACCGGCATGCATGTCCTCGCTGTAGAAGGTGTCGCAATCGGCGAGGAGCGCCGAAGCCAGCAGGACGCTGTCATAGAAGCCAAGTTTGTAGCGAAACACGATTTCGCGGGCGAGATCGTGCGTTGGTTCGTCGATAATGGCGATCGCGTTGACCTTGCCGCGAATCGTTTCGATGCGTCGTTGAAGTGTTGCCGCGTCATAACCAAGCTTTCGCAGGGCGACATTAGAGAACTCGTTGAGCACCTGAACGCTTATTGTCGCACTTGTTAGCACTTCACTCGCTCGCATGGCCTTCGGCCCGGGGCCGAACGCGTAGACCACGATGTTGGTATCGACGAAGTGCGGCAACCCCTATCCCCGCATATCTGGATCGTTGCGATCGATCTTCCAGTCCTCAGGACGCAAATCCTTGGGGAAGTCCTTGCGAGCCTCACGTATCGCGGCCTCCGCCTCGTCGCGGGTCATCTTGTTAGCCTCGTGCTCCGCCGCCAGCCTCGCGCGGATCAGGCCACCGCGGGTGACCACCTCCTGCGGTATTAGATCCCCCTCCTTGAGGCCCATTTCCTTGACCAACTTGCGAGGCAGACGGACAGCTAGGCTGTTGCCCCATTTCGCCACTTTAAAATGTTCCACGGCAAAATTCCTATGGATATCCAATTTTTGATTTGGATATCCATAATCGAATGCCGTCCGAGCGTCAATCCTTCCGCAGCCGATGAGGCAGCCTGGTGTCTCCGAAATCCACAAGCTCGGCATAAGCCCCCGCATCCCCCACCCCCGCAACCATGACCCCATTCCGTAAGAGGAACGCATGCCGCACAATCTCGGCCTGTTGCTCGACGCCGTAGCGCGCCAGCTTCCAGCCCGGCTTCAGGCTGTAATCGTACCGGCAGAACGGGTGGCGAACGAGTGGCAAGTACCAGCGCCCGTGCCTCTGCGCCTGCCAGACATGGGTCATCTCGTGGATGAACAGGCCTTGCAGTGGCAAATCCGCCGTGCCGAAGTCCTCGCAATAATGGGGTGATCCCGGGTGGAAATGGATGTGGCCGCAAGGCGCCATTGTTACACCGCGCGGCTGGAAGGGAAACCAGCGGCGGCGGCGGATTGTGACCTGGCGGGTATCGATGGCAGTGCCGAACATCGCACAGACCAGTACCACCTCGCCGGCAGTCAGCCTGCGCGTTCCGCCGACCGCGCAGGCATGGCGTTCGGTGGACCCGCTCAGTGCATTTCCCCGTGATCCATGCCGCCCGCAGCCTCAATCCTGAGCGGGATCGAAACCATTTCGCCATTGGCAAACGTCAGCGTCATTTCGGTTTTGCCACCGGGCGCAAGTTTTGGATCGAGATCGAAGGCCATGACGTGGCGCGCGCCGGGGAAAAATCGCTGGGTCCAGGTTGGCTTGATCGAGACGGCGTCGAGCTTGGTCATCGAGCCGCCGCTGCTGCGGTGTATTTGCGCCTTGCCAGCACCCCTGATCGACACTGCGGCGATGGACACCTCGGTATCGGTGCCATTGAAGATGGAGAAATAGGCAGCGCCGGGATTGCCCTTCACTGCCGGCAACACCAGCCTGCCGTCTTTAGCCGCGATGCCCGACTTGGCGACAGAAGACCGGCTCGATGTTTGCATTTGCAGAGCCTGCGTCTGCTGCTGCTCGCAGGCAGCGAGTGGGATTGCGACCAGCGCCACAAACAGGTGAAATGGTTTCAAGCAAAATGTCCTTGTCCCGGGCGGTGGCACCATTGCCCGTGCGCTAATGCGGCGCCGGTCTTGTGCCAAGCGAAACCTATCTTATATCCGCCTCGACTCGGAGCCGCCGAGGGGCCTTGCCGCGATGCGGGGGGTGAACCTTGCGGTGTCACACATGATGTAAGGAATGGGGATAAATGGCTAAAGTCATTGGCATCGACCTTGGCACCACCAACAGCTGCGTAGCTGTTATGGACGGCGGCAAACCCAAGGTCATCGAAAATGCGGAAGGCGCGCGTACCACGCCGTCCATCGTCGCCTTTGCCAAGGATGGCGAGCGGCTGATCGGTCAGCCGGCCAAGCGCCAGGCCGTGACCAACGGCGACAACACGATTTTCGCGGTGAAGCGCCTGATCGGCCGCCGCTTCGACGATCCGGTGACCAAGAAGGACACCGAGCTGGTTCCATACCCGATCGTCAAAGGCAAGAATGGCGACGCCTGGGTCAAGGCCGGCGGTGAGGAATATTCGCCGTCGCAGATCAGCGCGTACATTCTGCAGAAGATGAAGGAAACCGCCGAGAGCTATCTGGGTGAGACCGTCACCCAGGCGGTCATCACGGTTCCGGCCTATTTCAACGACGCCCAGCGGCAGGCGACCAAGGACGCCGGCATGATCGCCGGCCTTGAAGTGCTGCGCATCATCAACGAGCCGACCGCGGCGGCGCTCTCTTACGTGCTGGAGAAGAACGAGGGCAAAACCATCGCGGTCTACGACCTTGGCGGCGGCACTTTCGACGTCTCGATCCTAGAGATCGGCGACGGCGTGTTCGAGGTCAAATCGACCAATGGCGACACGTTCCTTGGCGGCGAGGACTTCGATTCCAAGCTCGTCGAATGGCTGGCCGCCAAGTTCAAGGCCAAGGAGAATATCGACCTCAAGACCGACCGGCTGGCGCTGCAGCGGCTCAAGGAAGCCGCCGAGAAGGCGAAGATCGAGCTGTCGTCGGCGCAGTCAACCGAAATCAACCAG
>JANMCD010000078.1:0-3818 GCA_031360905.1 Novosphingobium sp. | reverse complement strand
ATGGACGGTGCCCGCTTCGCCAATGCCGTTGTCTTTCTCGGCTGCTCGCCCGCCGAGGCAAGCTGCGCCGGCGGGGTGGAGGCGCTGAGCTTCGGCTGCGTCAAGAACGGCGGCATGAGCGCCGAAGCGCTGGTGCTGTTCGATCCTGAGCTTGCAGAGATCGCCCGGTTGCGGCGCAAGCGCTCGGGGCATTTGCAATCGAAGGGGCGCTTCCTCGCCGCGCAATTGCTGGCGATGGTGGAGAACGGATTGTGGCTGGAAAACGCCCGCGCCGCCAATGCCGCCGCGCAGGAGCTGGCGGCGGCGGCGGGTAACCGATTGCTCTATCCGGTGGAATCCAATCAGCTGTTCGTCGCCAGCACCCTGGCCGAACGGGACGCGTTGCGCGCGCAGGGCTTCACCTTCTACGATTGGGGTGATGACGCCGCCCGCATCGTCACTGCCTGGAACAGCGATCCCGCCGCTGTGCTGATGCTGGCGGAGGCGATTGCCAGGTTGTGAAGTCACGCCGCGCCCTCCCACGCGGCTTTCAGGGGGTGCATTTCTGCGTCGCCATTGCGTGATTTCGATTCTCCCTTCACCACCGGCGCATGCACTTGCGCGCTCCCGCCATCGTCTGCGCATCCCGTCCGCACGGCGAGACCGGCGTGATCGTGCGGCTGATGACTGCGGATCACGGCCTCGTCGCCGGCTATGTCGCCGGCGGGCGCGGGCGGCAGCTGCGGCCGGTGCTGATCCCGGGCAATCTGGTCGCGGCGGAACTCACCGCCCGGCCGGGAGCGGGGATGCCCTCAGCCCGCCTCGAACTGGCCGAGAGTCGCGGGCCCTGGCTGACCGAGCCGCTGCCGGCCGCGGCAATCTCGTGGGCAACGGTGCTGACCGCCGCCGCGCTGCCCGAACGCCAGCCCTATCCCGCGCTCTATCAGGCCCTGTCCGGCCTGCTGGAGGCAATCTGCGCCGCCCCTTCCGCGCGCGGCTGGGCGATCGCGCTGCTTGCTTACGAGGCGCTGCTGCTGCGGGAGCTTGGCTTTGGCGAGCCGGTCGCACGGCCCGGGGCCGGCGACTGGGCGGCGCTGCTGCACGCCTTCGACCGGCTCGGCGCGGCGATTGCCCGCTACCCGCTTGCCGAACGGCGTGCCGATGTTATGGCGGCACGCGGGATGCTGCGCGAGCGGCTGGCCAGAATCCAGGACTGACATCGAAAACGGATGGGGACGGGTATGAAGATTGCGGTATTCGCCGGAGACGGCATCGGCCCGGAAGTGACGCGCGAAGGGGTGCGGGTGCTACAGGCGCTCGATCTGGGCGCGCTGGAGCTGACCCACGGCGATGTCGGCGCTGCCGCCTGGCGCAAGCACGGCCACCCGCTGCCGCCGCAGACGCTCGAGATCGCGCGAGCCTCGGATGCGATCCTGTTCGGCGCGGTCGGCGATTTCGGCTGCGACCATCTTGAGCGGTATTTGCGCCCGGAGCAGGCGATTCTCGGTCTGCGCAGGGAACTCAAGCTGTTCGCCAATCTGCGGCCCGCCATGGTGTTCGAGGGACTCGAGGACATGTCGACGCTCAAGCGCGAAATTGCCCTGGCGATCGATCTGTTGATCATCCGCGAAGCGAACGGCGACGTCTATTTCGGCGAGAAGGCCATCCGCACCCTGCCGGACGGCCGCCGCGAGGGCTATGACATCATGTCCTATGCCGAGGACGAGGTGCGCCGCATCGCCCATGTCGCCTTCCGTTCGGCGATGGGCCGGGGCGGTAGACTGTGCTCGGTCGACAAGGCCAATGTGCTGGAAACCTCGCAGCTGTGGCGCGAGGTGGTAATTGAGGTCTCGGCCGAATACCCCGACGTCGAACTCAGCCACATGTATGCCGACAATGCCGCAATGCAGTTGGTCAGGAACCCCGGCCAGTTCGACGTGATGGTCACCGGCAATATGTTCGGCGACATCCTTTCCGATCTGGCCAGCATGTGCGTCGGCTCGATCGGCCTGCTCGCCTCCGCCGCGATGGGGGAGGGCAGCTTCGGTCTGTATGAGCCGATCCACGGTTCCGCGCCCGATATCGCCGGCCAGGATATGGCCAATCCGATGGCGACGATCCTTTCGGCGGCGATGCTGCTACGCCACAGCTTTGCTCTTGAGGCGCAGGCAATGCGGATCGAGGCTGCGGTGGCGCAGGCGCTGGCCGATGGCATTCGCGGGCGTGACCTCGGCGGCAGCCACGGCACCTCGGCCATCGGCGATGCCGTGCTCGCCCGGCTGTGACGACCGTGAAGCGCTGATGCGCAAAACCGCCGACGGTATCCAGCCGCGCCCTGCGCTCGCAGTCGAGCCGGTCGCCCGGCCGCTCGAACTTGCGATCGTTCTGCCGACACTCAACGAGCGAGCGAACCTGCGCTCGCTGGTCGATCGGCTTGACGCCGCGCTGGGCGATATCCACTGGGAAGCGATCTTCGTTGATGACGACAGCCCTGATGGGACGGCGGACGAACTTCGCGCGATCAACGGGCAAGACCCGCGCATCCGGGTGATCCAGCGCATCGGCCGGCGCGGCCTCGCCTCGGCGGCGATCGAAGGAATGTGCGCCACCGCCGCCCCGGTGGTGGCAGTGATGGACGCAGATCACCAGCACGATCCTGCGCTGCTGCCGCGAATGCTGGCGGCCGTCCAGAGCGGCGACTACGATCTTGCCTACGCCTCGCGGTTTGCCGAGGGCGCGAGTACCGATGCCTGGAACCGGCCCGACCGGGTCAAGGCCTCGGGCTTCGCCAACGCGCTTGCCCGCAAGGTGACCGGCGTACAGCTCTCCGACCCGATGAGCGGCTATTTCATGCTGCGCGCGGAAACCTTGCGGGCCGATGCCCACCGCCTCTCGGGCGTCGGCTTCAAGATCCTGCTCGACATCCTGGCGACAGTCGACAAGCCGCTCAGGGTCAAGGAGTTTCCGCTGAATTTCGCGGCGCGGGTCGAAGGCGAAAGCAAGCTCGACCGCACCGTGGTGTTCGAGTTTCTCGTTGGCCTCTACGACAAATGGCTGGGGCGGATCATTCCCACCCGCTTCGCCCTGTTTGGCACCATTGGCGCGGTCGGCGTAGTCGTCCACATGGCGGTGCTGGCGACATTTCTCTCGATCTTCGGCGGCTCGTTCAAGGGCAATCTGGTGTCCGCGTTCGAGCTGGGCCAAACCGTCGCGGCGATCGTGGCCATGACCTTCAACTTCGTGCTCAACAACGCGCTGACCTATGCCGACAAGCGGCTGATCGGCCTGATCCCGCTATTGCGCGGCTGGGTCAAGTTCGGGCTTACCTGTTCGGTCGGCCTGCTGGCCAACGTCGGCGTTGCCGCAGTGCTGGTCCGCTTCGGCTTCCACGAATACCCCGCGGCGATATCCGGCATCATCATCGGTTCGGTGTGGAACTTCGCGTTGAGCTCGCGCTTCGTGTGGGGGCGTTACTGACCGCGCGATGTGGCCCCAGGCTGCGATCCCGGGAGGAGCGGGCTGCTTCTAAACCGGCAGGCCCCAGCGCCGCCCGATCCACATCAGCAGCAGATACCCCGCCATCGCCATCAACGTCCCGCCCAGCAGCGATGGCGCGAAACCTGCCCCCCGGCGCAGCAGGACAATCATCAGAGCGAAGGCGGGCAGCGAAGCAATGACGTAAAGCGCGGTTCCAGTCAGGAAGTCCGCAGCCCGCGCCGGATCATGCGTCTCGCGCCACAGCCAGACGAGCGCCAGCATGCTCACCAGCGGCAGCGAGGCGATCAGTCCGCCCCAGCCGGGATTGCGCCGCGCCACCTCGGACGCCGCTGCAATTAGCG
>JANMCD010000049.1:0-20727 GCA_031360905.1 Novosphingobium sp. | reverse complement strand
GTGGTTGGCGATGGTCGCGGCGAAAATCCCTGCCAGAATTTGCCACGGCGCGCGCAGCCGTGCGGCGAGCACGATGGCGAGCAGCATCGTCTTGTCGCCGATTTCGGCGAGCGCGACGACGGCGATCGACGCCAGAAAAGCGTTCAGCACCGAATCTTCATTCGCGGGCGAGGAACAGCACGTCGCGCGGTTGGGCAAGCAGATGCTGGCCAGAATCGACGAACAGCGTCTCGCCGCTCGCCAGCCAGCCCTGGCTGAGGAACAGCGCGGCGTCGGCCAGTTCCTGCGGCACGGTCAGCCGGCCAAGCAGGTTCATCCGGCCGCTGACCCGATGCTCCTCCGGCAGCTGATCGAAGCTTGGCAGCATGGCGCCGGGGGCAAGGCCGTAGATACGGTCGCCAGAGTCGGGGTTCGCGTCGGCCTGCGCCATCGCCAGCATGCGAATGGTCGCGGCGAAGGCGTGCTTGGCCATGGTGTAGGAGAAGAAATCGGGGTTGGGATTGGCCAGCTTCTGGTCGGTGAGGTTGATGACCCTTCGGCCACCTTCGGCCTTGGCGTGGGCGAGAAAGGCCTGGATCATACGGGCGGGGGCCAGAGCGTTGATGGCCATGGCCTCGGCGAAGACCGCAGGGTCGAGCGCCTGAGCGGTATCTTCGCGGAACACTGCGGCCGAGTTCACCAGCACCCGCCAATCGGTGAGGCAGCCGGCCAGCGCAGCGATCATCGCGGCGGCGGCGTCGCTATCGGCCAGATCGCATTGCACGACCTCGGCCGATGGCAGGCTAGCCGCCAGCGCTTCGGCGTCGCCCCGTGACTGGCCGCAATGCACCGCGACATGCCAGCCGGCCTGCCCGAACGTCCGGGCAATCGTCGCGCCAATCCGTTTGGCGCCGCCGGTGACAAGAACTGCTGGTGGCATTGCTGCGACCAAGCATATTGCGAGGGGTTTGGAAACGCGGGAATTGCCCGGCGTCAGTTTCCGGGCAATTCCGAGAGCGTCTCAGGCCTGTGCGTCAGCGGCAGCGCGAGCGGCTGCGTTCAACTTCGCGGCCAAGGAGCGCACCGCCGGCTGCGCCGAGAATGGTGCCGACCGCGCGGTCGCCGCTGCTGTCAATGCTGCGACCAATCAATGCACCGGCAGCGCCGCCGATCAGGAGGCCGGTTGTGCCGTTGCTGCGCCGGCAATAATGGCGGCCATCTTCGCCGCGCCAATAGCGGATGCCATTGTCAGTGCGGTGATACTCCCGGTTATAATGGCCGCGATGTCGGCCATTATCGGCAAAGGCCGGTGCGGCGGGCAAGGCGACTGCCGCCATGCTGGCGACCAGAATCAATTTACGCATATTTTTGCTCCTCTGTTGGAGGGTTTCCCCATAGCGACGCTTAGCTTTGGCAATCGCGTCACAACCTCACATGAACAATGCGGGTTAATTGTTGAGGCGCGACGATTGGTGGCTTTGTCGCGGCCAGCCGAGCGAATTTGCTATGCAGCACCCGCCGTTTCCGCCTCCGCCCGGTCGCGCTCGGCCCGGCTCAACTTACGCGCGGCGGTTTTGAGCTGGCCGCAGGCGGCATCGATATCGCGTCCGCGCGGGGTGCGGATAG
The DNA here is from genome assembly GCA_031360905.1 of Novosphingobium sp. Lineage (GTDB taxonomy): Bacteria > Pseudomonadota > Alphaproteobacteria > Sphingomonadales > Sphingomonadaceae > Novosphingobium. The sequence goes on along the minus strand of JANMCD010000049.1, from coordinate 19,122 downwards.
GGGCGCTGATGCCGCCGGCGAAGACGATTTCGGAGAAGCTGCGGATGCGCTCCGCACTGGAACATTCATAACCCGCGCCGGGCCAGGGGTTGAACGGGATGAGATTGACCTTCGCGGGCAGTTTATAGCGCTTGATCAGCCGCACCAGTTCGCGCGCGTCTGCATCGCTGTCGTTCTTGTCCTTGAGCATGACGTATTCAAAGGTAATCCGCCGGGCATTGGAGGCACCGGGATAGTCGGCGCAGGCCTGGAGCAATTCGTCGAGGCCATACTTCTTGTTGATCGGCACGAGCTCGTCGCGCACCTCCTTCGACACCGCATGCAGCGAGACCGCGAGATTGACACCGATCTCCGCGCCAGCGCGCGCCATCATCGGCACCACGCCGGAGGTTGAAAGCGTAATGCGGCGGCGCGACAGGCCCAGCCCGTCGCCGTCCATCACCAGCTTGAGCGCATCGCGGACATTGTCGAAATTATACAGCGGCTCGCCCATGCCCATCATGACGATATTGGTGAGCAGCCGGCCATCCGAGGTGTAGCCGCCGGTTTCCAGCGCATCATCGTCGAGGTCGTCGGTGAAGCCGGCCATGGTCCCCTTGGGCCATTCACCCAGCGCATCACGCGCCAGCATCACCTGGCCGACAATCTCGCCCGGCGTCAGATTGCGAACCAGCCGCATGGTGCCGGTGTGGCAGAAGCTGCAACTCAGCGTGCAGCCGACCTGGCTGGAGACGCAGAGCGTACCGCGCGTCTCGTCCGGGATGAACACCATTTCGAAATCGTGGGCGTCGGCGGTGCGCAGCAGCCACTTGCGGGTGCCATCGGTGGAAATCTGCGCCTCGATCACCTCGGGGCGGCCGATAACGAAGCGCTCGCCGAGCCAGGGGCGCATCGGTTTGGCGATATCCGTCATTTCGGCGAAGTCGGTGACGCCGCGGTGGTATAGCCAGTGGAACACCTGTTTGGCGCGCAGTCTGGCGGGCTTCTCCTCGAGACCCGCCTCGGCGAACAGGGCCCCGATCTGCGGCCGGCTAAGCCCGATCAGGTCGATCTTTCCATCGGCGCGCGGGGTAACCTCGCGCGGAACGGGCAGGGGGTCGATGTGGCCGGGGATCGGCATGAGATTGGTGTCGGCCATGGGAGCGGGCATATAGAAGCGATTGCAGGCAATGGCTACCGCAGCCTCGCACACCCGATTGCAGCCGCATCCATCGCCGTCGCCGCGCCGGCAAGGGCCCATGTGTTGGCGAACGGATTGCCGCTTAGGTCGCGCGCGCTCACCGTCATGCTGGATGCGGAGCGCATCGCGGCGACGATGGCTGCATCCATGCGTTTGTCAGCGGCCCAGGCATCGCCGCCGCCGCCGGTAAGCTGGAATCTCTGGCTGGCGATAGCCAGAGTGATGCGCCGGCCCGGCGCCAGCGGGCGGGACAAGCGGATATGGACCTGATTGCGCACCGCCCGCCGCGGCCAGGTCGCGATATTGGCATAGGGTTGGTAGGTCTGCCGCCGATTGCTCGGCTGCGCCTTGGCGATGGCATAGCAGCGCGGCTCGCCGACATCGCGGAACGCGCCCCAGCCTTCGAACATACCAAGGCTGTCGCGGGCGAGGGCGGGGGAGGGGCCCAACGCCAGTCCGGCAAGCGCTATCCAGCCGATGGGGTGCTTGATTCCTTCCTGCAAGCGGGAGGAAAGTTTCTTGCGCGGCACTGTTAGCAAAGGTGAAATTCCATGCGGCAAGGCCGATCTCCCGTTCGCGGCGCTTGGTAAAGCCGGATTGCGTCCCGCGCAACGCACGGGCGCACAACCGCTATACCACTTCAGGGTAATCGGGCTGGGGTTTGCTGTGACCAACTGGAACCACTCTATGGCCGGGCCGGCTCCACCCCTTCAGGCAATACGAGCACCTCCACCGCCTGTTGCGCTCCGAGATAGCGCCGCGCCAGGGCCTGCACATCGGCGGCGGTCAGGGCGAGCAGGCGGTCTTTGGCCTTTAGGTAACGCTCGATCCGGTCTGCCTCGGTCTGGGCGCGGTCGACCAGAGTCAGCCAGCCGCGGTTCGATTTGAGCGCATTGTCATGCGCTTCGATCAGCGGCTGCCGGGCGCGCAGGAATTCGTCTGCGGCGACCGGCGCGGCGCGCAGCCGGATAAGCGTCTCGGCGACCGCCGCGCGCGCCGCCGGCACATCGGCGACGTCGAGCGAGGCGGTGATGGCGAACACGCCGTAACCGCGCCAGACTTGCGACAGCGTGCTGCTGGCCGAGGGTGAATAGGCCTTGCCGAGCTTCTCGCGCAGCGATTCGGTAAGCTCGATCCGGACGATACGTTCGAGCAGTTCGAGAGCAATGGTCTCAGCCGGATCGCTGTCGTCGCGGGTCGGCCAGGTGAGCCGCAGCATGGCCTGGTCGGCGGGTCCGGTGTGCCGGATCAGGCGCTGCGTCCGGTCGGAGGTGAAGCTCCGCTGGCGCTGGTCGGGATAGGCGCGAAAATCGGCCTCGCGCGGGGGCAGGGCGCCCAGGGTCTTGCCCACCAGCGCGATAGCCTGGTCCTCGTCGACGTCGCCGACGATCCCCAGCTCGATCGCGCCGCGGGCCATGCGGTCGGCAAGGTCGGTCCTGAGCTTGGCGAAGGTCAGCTGGCGGTAGTCCTCGACCGGCTGCAGCGAGAAGCGCGGGTCGTTGTCGGACAGGATCCCGCCGATCGCGTTGTTGAGCGCCGAAGCGGGCGTGGCGCGCAGCTGGGCGAAGAAATTGTTGATGCTGACCCGGTAGCGCACTTCGCCCTCGGGCCGGTATCCGGCGTCGCTGACCAACGCGGCGAGCAGCTGGAGCTGCAGCTCGAGATCGCGCGGCGTGGTCTGGGCTGCGGAGACGAAGGTTTCAGGAGTGCTGCTGAAGCTGAGGCCTGCGGTTCGCCCGGCGAGGATTGAGTCGAGCTCGTCCTGACTGTGCTTGCCCAGCCCGCCGGCGGTGAGCGCCGAGACCATTTCCGTCGCCAGCGGATTGGATTTGGTAACGAGAAAGTTGCCCCCGTCGATGCTGAGCTGGACCGAAACGCGGTCTTTTTCCAGATCGGTGCGCTTGAGGTTCAGCCGCACGCCGTTGGCGAAGCGTAGCTGGCGAATGCCCAGAACGGCATCGCGGGTGTCGCTGACTACAGCTCCTGCCGGGCCGAAATCGGTGTAGGCAAATGCGGCATTGGCGAGGCTGCGCTGGCGGGCCAGCGAGAGGCGCGTGGCCTCATTCCAGGCGGCGCGGATTGCGGGTTCGCCGCCGTCGGGGCTGCGGCGCCCCTGAAAGCGCAGTAGCGGGTTTTCCAGCGGGACGGCCTCGCGTTTGAGCGCAGCAAGCACGCGTTTGGCAGTTATATCCGGCGCGAAGGCTTCGAAACGGGCGAGGACACTTTCCGGTGCCGCTGGGACGGTGTCTTCGCGGAGCAGGGCGAGGATCGCCCCGACCAGCGCGGTATGCCGGCGGGTGCTGGCGGATGCCGCCTCGTCCTGCAGCGCGGTGCGGAGATTGGCGACCTGTTCGGCTATTTCCCCCTGCGTGAAGCCAAAGCGCATGGCCCGGCGGTATTCGCTCGCCGCGGCGATAAGCCCGCGCCGCCATTTCCCGTCAACCGTATCGACAATGAGATTGGTCGTTCGCCCGGACTCGAACACGTCGCCGGTGCCCAGGCCAGCGTCGCGGAACGGCGGATCGGCCTGCCTTGCAAGGCGCTGCATGCGGCGATTGACGATGCCATAACCAATCTGCCGCAGCAGACCCTCGCGGCGCTGCGCGGCGGTGTCGAGCTCGTCGAGCCAGAGCCCGTGGCGCAGCGCCGCGATGCGTTCCGACAGAGCCGGGTCGATATAGATGTCGGTCTCGCCGGCATAGGCAGGGTCGACCGGACCGGCCGACGGTTGCGGTTCGGCCGGCAGCGCTTGCCAGCTGGCAAAGCGCGCAACGATCGCGGCCTCGACCTGATCGACCGGGAAGTCGCCAACCACGATCAGCGTGGTCTTGGCGGGGACATAGGCGCGGCGCCAGAACGCCCTGAGGTTCTCGGCAGTCGCCGCGTTTAGCGTCCCGGCGGTGCCTATCGGCAGCCGGCGCGTGTAGCGCGCGCCGGGATTGATGAAGGCGAGCTGGTCCTCAAGATTGCGGAACTGCCAGCTGTTGCGATCGCGCATTTCAGCCAGCACCACGCCGCGTTCGCGCGCGACCGCCTGCGGTTCGAAATTGAGCTCGCTCGCGGTTTCGCGCATCAGCATCAGGGCGGTGCCCAGCAGCGCGGGATCGTTGCGCGGCAGGTCGAGCAGATAGGTGGTGCGCTCGAAACTGGTCTGAGCGTTGGTGTCCGCCCCGAATGCCAGTCCCTGCCGTTCCAGCAGCTTGACCATCTCGCCTTCGGGCACGTTAGTGCTGCCGTTGAACGCCATATGTTCGACGAAATGCGCATAGCCGCGCTCGCCTTCGCTCTCGTCGAGCGCGCCGGCGGCGATTTCCAGACGCACCGCAGCGGTGCCCTTGGGCGTGGCGTTCTGGCGGATGACGTAGCGCATGCCATTGGCGAGGCGGCCGAACTTGAAAGCCGGATCGACGGGGATATCGCTCGCCTCGAATGCCCAGACCGGCTTTGGGCGCGGCGTGGCGGCGGAGGCGACCCTTTCCAATTGCGGGCCGCATGCGGCGAGGGAGAGGACGGCGAAAAGAATTGGGATCAGGCGGCGCACTGGCAGCACCGTGAAAGATTTCAAGGAATTGGGCAAGGTTGGCGCGCGTCGTTTATCGGGCTGCCAAAGGCCGCGCCTCTACTTACCCCGCAGCTTCCGATGCTTGGAAAGATCGAACACCTCGGATGAGCCGGCATCTTCCTGCAGCAGGCCGAGCCGGCGCGCGACTTCTTGGTAGGCTTCGGATTCGCCGCCGAGATCGCGGCGGAAGCGGTCCTTGTCGAGCTTTTCGCCGGTCACCATATCCCAAAGCCGGCAGCCGTCCGGACTGATTTCGTCGGCGAGGATGACGCGGCTGTAGTCGCCTTCCCAGATGCGGCCGAACTCGACCTTGAAGTCGACCAGGCGGATGTTGATCGCTGCGAACATGCCGCAGAGAAAGTCGTTCACGCGGATCGCCATGGCGGAGATGTCCTGCATCTCCTCGTTCGTGGCCCAGCCGAAGCAGGCGATGTGCTCTTCTGAAACCAGCGGATCGTTGAGCGCATCGTCCTTGAGGTAATATTCGATCAGCGTGTGCGGCAGCAACTCACCCTCGGCAATGCCGAGGCGCTGGCTGATTGAGCCGGCGGCGACGTTGCGCACCACCACTTCGAGCGGCACAATCTCTACCTGGCGGACCAGCTGTTCGCGCATGTTGAGCCGGCGGATGAAATGCGTCGGGATGCCGATGTGCGACAGCCGCGTGAAGACATATTCGCTGATGCGGTTGTTGATCACGCCCTTGCCCTGGATCGTGCCCTTTTTCTGAGCGTTGAAGGCGGTGGCGTCGTCCTTGAAGTACTGGATGATGGTGCCGGGCTCGGGGCCTTCATAAAGGATCTTGGCCTTGCCTTCGTAAATCTGGCGGCGGCGGGACATAGGGCTTCCTCGCGGAATTCAGGGGTTGGAAACGGCAAGCCCCGGCTTGGGCAAGTCGCAATGGCGACTGCTCTGCCGGGGCGTCGCGGGCCTGTATAGTAGAATGGCGTACAAATGCAATCTGGCGCGGCGGGGTACCGGACCCCATCCCCTAAAGCGAAAGGAAGCGGCGATGCCTGCGGAAATTGCGGGATTTTATCCGGCAAGAGCTGCCGATGTTTTCTGTGGGGCAGCGGCGCGGGGAAAATCTTGACCCAACCGGGCGCGCCCTGGGCAACAACCCGCAATTCGCAGGGTTCATATCGTGGGTGGCCGGCGCTTAGACAGCGGCGCCGACCGCTCCACGCAATCAGCCGTGTTCAAAGCTGGCCCAGCATGTGTTCGGCCGAACTCACCTCAAACTCGCCCGGTCCCTCGACATTGAGCTGCTCGACGACGCCATCGTTGACCACCATCGAGAAGCGCTGGCCGCGCTGCCCCATGCCATAGCCTGACCCATCCATCGCCAGGCCAACGGCTTGGGCGAAATCGCCATTGCCATCCGCGAGCATGGTAATGTCGCCGCTGCCGTCGCGCTGCTTCCATGCGCCCATGACGAAGGGGTCGTTGACAGCGGTGCAGGCGATCTCATCAATGCCCTTGGCCTTAAGGTCGGACGCCTTGTCGACGAAGCCGGGAAGGTGTTTGGCCGAACAGGTGGGGGTGAATGCGCCCGGAACCGAGAACAGCGCCACTCGCTTGCCCTTGAAATAATCACCAGCCTGGACAGCTTCGGGGCCAGCATCGGTGGCCATTATCAGCTTCACATCCGGTATCTTGTCGCCAACCGCAATTGTCACAGGTCAATCCCTTCTCGCAAATGATTCGCAATGGCCAACGGTATAGCTTGCTGTTGCCGAGCTGCAACGGAAGATGGTTAATTTCGTTTTACTGCGCTGCTTCAATATTTCGTTAACTTCTTGAAGCCAGTTTAGCTCTCAGCGGGATTGCACTCGCGGGGGAGTATAGCAGATGAAGCTTTTTGGGGCGCCGGCACCTGCCGGCAAGCGCGGGAAATTGGCAACAACTCTGGTCGTAATGGCCTCGCTCGCCGCTTCGCTGGCGGCCACTGCACCGGCACAGGCATCGAGTGAAATGAGCGGCGCGGAAAAGCTTCGCCGGCTGGATATCATGCTGATGGTTACCGGTCTGCGTTGCCGCAAGACGGCTGACAACTTCAATGCCGAATATGGCAGCTTCACCACGAGCCATATGGCCCAACTCAATCAGGCCAATGCCGAGCTGCGGAGCGATATGGCTCGCCAATACGGTGCGGGTGCGGCGAACCGCCAGCTTGACCGCCTCAGCACGACCATGGCCAACGCCTATGGCCAGGGACATCCGTGGCTGAGCTGCAGCCAGCTCAAGCAAGTGGCAAGCGACCTGGCCAAGGTTCGCGGCCGCGACACGCTGGTGGAAGCTGCCGATCAGCTGCTAGGGGAACAACGGTCCTCGCAGCTGGCATACGCCCGGCGCTAATTTTTTCAGGCCACGACTGGGCCTGATGATATAAAGATTTCTTTATATTGCCTCCACCCATCCCGGAGGCTAAGGGCGGCGCACATTCTTGCGCCGCCTTTTTCTGTTTCGTTCAGCAACACCGGCGGCGCTCGCACCATGCGATTGAGGAGTTCCACCGCCGTGGCCACCAAGCTTGAAGCCGATCAGGATTTTGTAATCGCCGACATCGCGCTGGCGGATTTTGGGCGCGCCGAAATCGCCATTGCCGAAACGGAAATGCCTGGGCTGATGGCACTGCGGCAGGAGTTCGGCGCGGTCAAGCCGCTCAAGGGTGCGCGCATTACCGGCTCGCTGCACATGACGATCCAGACAGCGGTGCTGATTGAGACCTTGGTCGAACTCGGGGCGCAAGTGCGCTGGGCCACCTGCAACATCTTCTCGACCCAGGACCACGCCGCCGCTGCAATTGCCGCGCGCCGCATTCCGGTTTTCGCGATCAAGGGCGAGAGCCTGGCCGAATATTGGGACTATGTCGGCCGCATCTTCGACTGGGGCGATGACCAGACCGCCAACCTCATCCTCGATGATGGCGGCGACGCCACCATGTTCGCGCTGTGGGGCGCGCGGCTCGAAGCCGGAGACAGCCTGAGCGAGCCCGCCAATTCCGAGGAGATCGAGTTTCAGCGTGCGCTCAGGGCCTTCGTCAAGGCGCGGCCCGGCTATCTGTCGCGCACCGTGCTGGCGCTGAAGGGGGTCTCGGAAGAAACTACCACCGGCGTCCACCGGCTTTACCAGATCGCGCGTGACGGCAAACTTCCCTTCCCGGCGATCAACGTCAATGATTCGGTGACCAAATCGAAGTTCGACAATCTTTACGGTTGCCGCGAATCGCTGGTCGATGCGATCCGCCGCGCCACCGATGTGATGCTCGCCGGCAAGGTCGCCTGCGTCGCCGGCTTCGGCGATGTCGGCAAAGGCTCGGCCGCCTCGCTGCGCCAGGGCGGCGCGCGGGTTATCGTCACGGAGATCGATCCGATCTGCGCATTGCAGGCGGCGATGGAAGGCTTTGAAGTGGTGACCATGGAGGAAGCGGTGACCCGCGCCGATATCTTCGTCACCGCGACGGGAAACGAGGACGTCATCACCGCCGAGCATATGCAGGCGATGAAGAACATGGCCATCGTCTGCAACATCGGCCACTTCGATTCGGAAATTCAGGTCGCTGCGCTCGACAATTACAAATGGAGCGAAGTGAAGCCGGGCACCGATCTCGTCGAATTCCCGGGCGGCAAGCAGATCATTATGCTGGCCAAGGGTCGGCTGGTGAACCTCGGCTGCGCCACTGGCCACCCTAGCTTCGTGATGTCTTCCAGCTTCACCAACCAGGTGCTGGCGCAGATCGAACTCTTCACCAAGAACGCCGAGTACGAGAATCGGGTCTACGTCCTGCCCAAACATCTCGATGAGAAGGTGGCGGCGTTGCATCTCGACAAGCTGGGCGTCAAGCTGACGACGTTGAGCAAGAAGCAGGCCGATTATATCGGTGTTTCGCCGGAAGGGCCGTTCAAGCCGGATCACTACAGGTATTGAGGCGCAAAGCCCGTCGAAGGTGATTGTATTCCGCCCTTCGCCCGCATAGCGAAGGCGCGATGATCCTCTCCCCGACTGCGCTTGTTCTGATCGGCCTGCTGCTCGCTGCCTGGATGCTGGCGGCGGGTTCCGCGATCCTTACCGCCCGGCGCAAGGCGCGCCGCGGATTGTCGGAGCAGCGTCAGGCCCGGCGGCTCGCGAGAATGCTCGACGAGTCGCCGGCGCTGCCCCTGCTGGTCAGGGTTGATGGCCGGATCGAGGCGCCGCACCGGCTGGCCGGCTGGCTGGGCCTGGACGCGGTTCCGCAATATCTCACGGAACTTGATGCTGGCGGTGCGCAAGGTAAGGGCGGCGGGCTGGCCGGGGATCAGCTGGCCGAACTCGGCGAAGCGGTGCGGCGCACGCAACGAACGGCAGCGCCGTTCCGCATGGTGGTTACCCCGCGCGGCTCGCGGCGGAGCCTGTCGCTGCGCGGCCACCTCGCCGATCCGGAAGTCTCGCCGGGCGGCGCGGCGCTGGTCTGGGTGTTCGACTTCAGCGACAGCGAGAGCGAGCTGGTCAAGCTGCGCACGGAATCGGCCCGCGCCCGCAGCGATTTTAGCGCACTGGTCTCGTTGATCGAGGCAGCGCCGATGCCGATGTGGTTCCGCGCGCCAGGCGGCAAGCTTCGCCTGGTCAACACCGCCTATGTCAACGCAGTTGCCGGGACGAGCGCCGAGGGCGTGGTCGAGCAGGGGACCGAGCTGATCGAAAGCGTTGACGGCCAAAGCGCGGCGCAGGTGGCGCTGCGGGCAGCCGAGAGCAAGCTGCCGGTCGAACGCATGGTCATGGCGACAATCGGCGGCGAGCGCCGGATGCTGCGGGTTAGCGACTTGCCGCTCGGCGACGAGGGTATCGCCGGCTACGCCGTCGATGTCGAGGACATGGAAGACCTCAGCCGGTCCTTCCGCGCTTTCCGTGAGGCGCAGCGCTCAATGCTCGATCAGCTCTCCGCCGGTGTCGCCCAATTCGACGCCCGGCGGCGCCTCGCCTTCGCCAACCAGCCATTCCAGCGAATCTTCGGTCTGACCCCTGCGGCGATGCAGGATCCACCCAGCTTCGAGGGATTACTCGACATCGCCCGTGACGCGGGCCGGGTGCCAGAAGCACGCGACTTTCCAGAGTGGCGGCGCGAAAAGGCATTGTGGTTCGCCGCCAGCGAGGCGCAGGACGAGGCCTGGGCGCTGGGCGATGGCACGCATCTGCGGATCGTCGCGCAGCCGATGCCCGATGGCGGGTTGCTGGTGATCGCCGAGGACCGCACTGAGGAGTTGCAGCTGTCAGCCAACCGCGACACCCTGTTGCGCACCCGCACGGCGACCTTCGACAGCCTGTTCGAATCCGTCGCCGTGTTCGCGCCCAATGGCCGGATGCAGCTGTGGAACCGGCGATTTGCTGGTGACTGGGGTCTCGACAGCGAGTTCCTCGACACCCATCCGCATGTCGAGGCGCTGCTCGAACGGATCGCGCCGCGGCTCCAGCGGGCGGCGCTGGCCAGCAGAGTTGGCGATGCGGTGCGCGCGGCGACACTCGACCGCAAGCAGACCGGCGGCCGCATTGCCCTCACCGATGGCCGGACGCTGCGTTACACCGGCGTGCCATTGCCCGACGGCAACGGACTGCTCGCCGTGCTCGACATCACCGATTCGCAAAAGGCCGAAGCGGCGCTGCGCGAGCGCAATGCCGCGCTGATCGAGGCCGACGCCATCAAGACACGCTTCCTTGCCAATATGAGCTACGAATTCCGCACGCCGCTTACCTCGATCGGCGGCTTTGCCGAATTGCTCCAGGCGGGGCTGGGCGGTGATCTGAGCGAGCAGGGGCGCGAGTATGTCGGCGATATTCTGTCGTCGGTGGAGCGGCTTGGCGAGCAGATCGAAAGCGTGCTCGACCTGGCGCAGAGCGAGGCCGGCCTGCTGCCGCTGGCGCGTGAGGATATCGACGTGCTGCCGTTCGTCACCGGCCTTGTCGAAGAACGGGCGAAGCGCATCCGCGAGGCCGGCCTGACGCTCGATTTGCGCGGAAACAAGGGCTCAGGCCGGATCACCGGTGATACGCGCCGGCTTGGCCGGGCGATCGGCCATTTGCTCGACAACGCCATTGCTGCAACGCCGCCCGGGGGCCGGATCCTGGTCGATCTCGCCCGCCGCAAAGCGCTTGCCCGCATTGCTATTTCGGACAATGGCCCGGGTATGGAAGCGGCGGCACTCGCCCGCGCGCTTGGTGGTCTCAAGGTCGGCGCGGACGGAAAGACGGCGGCACGGCGCCAGGGGATTGGATTGCCGCTCGCCCGGCAGCTGATCGAAGCGCACGGCGGCAGCCTCGAGCTGCATTCCGAGCCGGGGCAGGGCACCGCCGCGATCATCGACCTGCCGTGAGGGTGGAGCTAGCCGATCTCGCCGCCATGGAACGGTTCGGCGGGGCAATCGCCGCAGCGCTGCGGTCGGGCGATGTCATTGCCCTGTCAGGCGGCCTTGGTGCCGGGAAGACGACGCTGGCCCGCACCATTATCGCCGCGCTGGGCCATCCGGGCGAAGTGCCTTCACCCAGCTTCGCTATAGTCGAGGTCTACGATCCGCCTGGCGTTCGCCTGCCGGTGGTGCACGCCGATTTCTACCGCCTGGTCCGGACTGAAGAGGCCGCTGAACTCGGGCTCGACGATTACCGCGAAGGGCGCGCGCTGATCGCCGAGTGGCCCGAGCTGGCCGGCGGTTTCGGCGATGAACCCGCATGCCTGTCGATTATCCTGGAATTTGCGGCGAATAACTGTGCACCCGGCCGGATCGCCATTGTCGAGCCGGGTGCCGATTGGCTAGGGCGGCTGCCATGTTCGTAACTCTGCCCGAGGGCCTCGACGCCTTTCTCGCATCCGCCGGCTGGGCCGGATCGGCGATCGAACCGCTGGCGGGAGATGCTTCGTTTCGGCGCTATTTCCGGGTGCGGCGCGGCGATGCCACAGCCATGCTGATGGACGCGCCGCCGCCCAACGAGGACCCCGCGCCTTACCTGCGGGCGGCAAAATGGCTCGATGCCAACGGCATGCGCGCACCCTATATCCTGGCTGAAGACCAGCCGCGCGGGCTGGTGCTGATCGAGGACTTCGGCGAGGCGCGGATGCGCGATTATCTGGACGAATGGCCGGACGACGAAACCGCCGTCTATAGCGCCGCCGTCGACGCGCTGGTCGCCCTTCACCGTCTGCCGCCGGGGCCGTTCCTGGGCTACAATCTGCGCGAATACCAGCGCGAGGCGGGGTTGTTCGTCGACTGGTATTGCCCGGCGCAGAACCTGACGGTCGATGCGGCGTCTTATGCCGAAGCCTGGGAAGCGGCGCTGACACCGTTGCTGCCGCGCCAGCGGCCGGGGGTGACGGTGCTGCGGGACTATCATGCCGAGAACATCATGCTGCTCGGCGCGCTGCACAAGCAAGGCCTGCTTGATTTCCAGGACGCGCTGGTGGGCCACCCCGCCTATGATCTGGTATCGTTGCTGCAGGATGCGCGCCGCGATGTTACTCCAGCCCTGGAGGCCGAGATGTTCGACCATTATGTGCGGGCGAGCGGTGCTTCGCAGAAGGAGTTTCTCGGCGACTACGCCCGGCTCGGCGCCCAGCGCAACGCCAAGATCGTCGGCATTTTCGTCCGCTTGTGGAAACGCGACAGCAAGCCCCGCTACCTCGAAATGATCCCTCGGGTGTGGGCGCTGATGGAGCGCGATCTCGCCCATCCGGCACTGGCGCCGGTGGCGGCGTGGTTCGACAGCAATATCCCGGCGGAATTGCGCGCGGCTGGCGGCGGCAGCTACGCGGTATGAATTCTCGCAGCCTGCTCGCCTCCGACACTGCGATGGTCATGGCTGCGGGCCTGGGCAAGCGGATGCGGCCGCTTACCGCAAACCAGCCCAAGCCGCTGGTGCGGGTCGCGGGCAAGCCGCTGATCGATTACAGTCTGGATGCGCTGGCCCAGGCCGAGGTGGCAAAAGCAGTGGTCAATGTGCACTATCTCGCCGATGCGCTGGAGGCGCATGTGCTGCTGCGCAAAAATATTCCGGCAATCACCATCTCGGACGAACGCGCGCAGCTGCTGGAAACCGGCGGCGGCATGGTCCGGGCCATGCCGCACCTGCCTGACCCCTTCTTTTGCCTCAACAGCGACAACATCTGGCTCGATGGTCCGCGCAATGTCTTCCGCGAACTGACCGACGCCTGGCGGCCCGGGGTGATGGACGCGCTGCTGCTGGTGGTCTCGCACAAGCGGGCGCAGAACTATGCCGGCAAGGGCGATTTTCACCTTGACCCGCTGGGGCGCATCAGTCGCCGCCGGCCAGAGCGGATTGCGCCCTATATCTACACCGGTATCCAGATCGTCTCCCACCGCCTGCTGCGCGAGGCGCCGGACAAGCCGTTTTCCACCAATCTCCTGTGGGAGCGGGCGATTGGCGAAGGGCGGCTGTTCGGGCTGGCGCATACCGGTCTGTGGTTCGAAGTCGGCAATCCGTCGGCCATCGCTCCGACCGAGGCCGCCCTGGCCGGTGGCTGAACGTCCCGGTCCCAGTGTTTATGCAATTGCTGCGCATCGCGGCTTTGCCGACGCGCTGGTCGCCGGACTGATCCCGCGCTACTCGGAGCCCGATTTCGGCCTGGCCCGGCTGACTCTGCTGCTACCAAGCCGCCGCGCCGCGCGCACCGTGACGGAGGCGTTCGTGCGGCTGTCGGGCGGCGGCCTGCTGCTGCCGCGCATGGCGGTGGTCGGCGACCTCGACCTTGACGAGACACTGGGTCCGCTGTTCGACACGCTCGGCGCCGGCGCCGAGTTCCCGCCCGCCGCCGATCCCGTCCGGCGCTGGCTGCGGCTTGCCGTGCTCCTGGCGCAAGTCGAGGGCGAGGGTGAGGGCGAGGCGGCTAGCGGCGCAGCGATGCTTCGCCGGGCCTTCGACATAGGCCGGACGATGGACCGGCTGCTGATCGAAGGGATCGGCCCGCAGGAGCTGCTGCAGGACCGCATCGTCGGCATCGTCGGCGAGCTGTCCGAGCACTGGCGGCGCGCGGCGCGCAGCTTCGCCATGGTGCAGGCGCTGTGGCTGGCGGAACTGGAGGAGCGCGGCGAAGTCGATGCCCCGGCCCGCCGGAACCTGCTGTTCGACCATGCGGCGCGGCGCTGGCAGGCTTCCCCCCCGCCGCATCCGGTGGTTGCTGCGGGTGTCACCAGCGCATCGCCTTCGCTCGCGCGGCTGCTGCGGGTGGTGTCCGGCCTGCCGCATGGGGCGGTGATCCTGCCCGATCTCGACCTGGCGCTGGATGCAGATATCTGGACCGCGCTGGGCACTGCCGGCATGCCCGACAGCCCGGACGATCCGCCGATTGCCCGTGAAGATGCCATCACCCATCCGCAATATCACCTCAAGCTGCTGCTTAACCGCATGGGGGTGGCGCGCGGGGAGGTGCGGCCATGGCACCGTGCCGGGCTTGGCGCTGCGCCGCCGGCCCGCAGCCGGGCCATCTCGAACCTGTTCCTGCCGCCGGCGCCGAGCGCGCGCTGGGCGGGGCTCGCGGCGGACCAGCGCCGCCTCGCCGGCGTCCGGCTGATGGAAAGCGCCCATCCCGGCGCGGAGGCGCAGGCGATCGCCATCCTCATCCGCGAGGCGCTGGCGGTGCCAGAGAAACGCACCGCGCTGATCACGCCCGACCGGGCGCTGGCGGCTCGGGTCGTGGCGCAGCTGGGGCGCTGGGGGATCGAGGCCGACGACACCGCCGGTCGTCCGCTGCCGCAGACCGCAGCCGGGCGAGTGCTGTTGCTGCTGGCCGAAGTGCTTGCCGAAGACGCCGCGCCGGTGCCGCTGGTTGCCCTGCTGACCCACCCGCTGGCGCGCGCGGGCGAGGGTCGGCCGGCCTGGCTCGACAAGGCCCGCTCGTTCGATCTGGCGCTGCGCGGTCCGCGCCCGGCGCCCGGGCTTGGCCCTCTCGGCAAGCTCACTGAAGGCCGTAAACTGGGCGAGTGGTGGGCCGAGGTAGAGGCGATCCTCGCGCCGATTTTCGCCCTTGGGGAGAATCCCCCGCTGGCCGCCATGCTCGATACACTGGCCGCCTCGGCCGAGGCCCTGTGCGGCGAGGCACTGTGGGGTAGTGCCGATGGCCGGGCGCTGGCGAGCTTCGTCGAAGAGCTGCGCGAGGCTGCGCGGGCTGCTGATACCCGGCTCGACCCGCGCGAACTCCACGCCGTGCTGCGCGATGCGATGGAGCGGATTTCAGTGCGGCCACCGTGGGGCGGGCATCCGCGCGTGGCGATCTACGGCCTGCTTGAGGCCCGCATGGCGCGCGCCGACCTCGTCATCTGCGGCGGCTTGGTCGAGGGCGTTTGGCCGGCCAGCCCGGCGCCCGATCCGCTGCTGCCCCCCGCCGTGCTGCGCGCGCTCGGTGTGCCGGGGGCGGATTTCCGCATCGGCCTTGCCGCGCACGATCTCGCCGCCGCGCTCGGCGCGCCCGAAGTGGTGCTGAGCTGGGCGCTGCGCGACGAGGGGGCACCGGTCATCCCATCGCGCTTTGTCCTGCGGATCAAGGCGATGCTGGGCGATCAGGCGCCCCAGCATGTCGAGACCGAGACGCTGCGGCTGGCCCGGCTGATCGACGACGCCCCGCCCGCGCTCCCCTATCCGCGCCCCAAGCCGCTCCCGAGCGCCGAGCAGCGGCTGGTCGATATCTCAGTCACCGGGCTCGACCGGCTGCGCAGCGATCCTTATCAGTTCTACGCCAGCGCGATCCTTCGGTTGCGGCGGCTCGATGGGTTGGACGAGGAGCCCAGCGCGGCGTGGAAGGGCACGGCGGTCCATGCCATCCTCGATGCCTGGCACAAGGCCGGCGGCAAGCCGGGCGAGCTGCTGCCGATCGCCGGCGAAACGCTTGATGCGATGAACGCCCATCCGTTGATGCGCGGGCTATGGCGACCGCGGCTGCTCAAGGCGCTCGTCTGGATCGACGAACAGATCGTCCGCTTGCAAGATGAAGGCCGCGTTGTGCTGGCCAGCGAAGTGCGCGGGGACATGCCCTGGCGCGGCGTGCGCATCCACGGCCGTGCCGACCGGATCGACCGATTGGCCGACGGCGGCCTCGCCGTGGTCGACTACAAAACCGGCAAGCCGCCCTCGCGCGCCATGGTCAAGAAGGGGTTTTCGCTACAGCTCGGGCTGATCGGGCTGATCGCAGATCGAGGCGGCTTCAAGGAAGCCTCGGGCAGTCCGACCGAGTTCGAATATTGGTCGCTGGCTAAAGACCCTAAGCGCAAAGGAGAGGACCAGTTCGGCTTTGTCGAAAGCCCGTTCAAGACCGACCGGGCGGACGGCGTTGCCAAAGACGAATTTCTCGGCGTCACCGAGGGCTATCTTACCCAGGCCATCGACCGCTGGATCCTCGGCAGCGATCCCTTCACCGCCCGGCTTAATCCCGACATCGGCGGCTATAATGATTTCGACCAGCTGATGCGGCTCGACGAATGGCTGCCGCACCTCACCCCGGAAGAGGCAAAGGAGGCATGAGCGCCCCGCCCAAAGCCCTGCCGCTGCACGGCAACCAAAGACTCGCGGTCGCGCCGGACCGGACGGTGTGGCTCTCCGCTTCGGCCGGCACCGGTAAGACCCAGGTGCTGTCCTCCCGCGTGCTGCGCCTGCTGCTGCGGCCCGAAGTGGAGCCATCGCAGATCCTCTGCCTGACCTTTACCAAGGCCGGCGCCACTGAAATGGCGAACCGCATAAACAAGACGCTGGCGCATTGGGTGCGGCTCGGTGACATTCCGCTGGCGGCGGAGCTGAAGGCGATCGGCGCGGATTTCGGACCCGATGCGCTCGCCCGCGCCCGCACGCTGTTCGCCAGCGTCCTCGATTGTCCCGGCGGGGGCCTCAGGATCGATACCATCCACGCCTTCTCGCAGTGGCTGCTCGGCGCCTTTCCGCTCGAGGCGGGGCTGGCCCCCGGTTCGCGCGCGATGGACGACCGCGACCGGCTGCTGCTCCAGCGGCAAGTCCTCGCCGAGCTGCTTGTTGAAGCGGAGCAGGAACCGCTCGGCGATCCGCAATTGCTGCAGGCGCTGGCCGACCTCAGCCTGCGGATGGGGCCGGGCGAGGTCGAGGGCTGGCTGCTCCGCTGCGCCGAGGCGCGCGAGGCATGGTTCGGGCCGGGCAGCTGGCAGGAACCGCTGCGCGGCCATGTCGAGCGGTTGCTCGGCCTGCCGCCGGGTTCGCAAGAAGCCCATGTCGCGGCGCTGTGCGGCAACGACGCCTTCGCTAGCGACGCCCTGCGTTGCTGCCTTTCGGCCTATGGCCAGTGGAACGGCATAAAGGGGCAGGCGGGCCGCGCGGTTATCGCCGATTGGCTGGGCGCGGAGCCGAGCGCGAGGCTGACCGCGCTCGATGTCTTGCACAAGGTGCTGTTCACCCAGAAAGATACGGTGAAAGACCAGAAGTCGCTGGAGAAATTCGAGGAAGCCTTCGGCGAGGCGGCCGAGGCGGTGCTGCAGTGCATGCTGCGCGTCCGCGAGATGCGCGCGCTGCTGGGGCTGTGCGAGCGGCTCGTCCCCGCATTGCGCCTCGGCCGCGCTTTCGCGTTCGCCTGGGACGAGGCCAAGCGGCGCGAGGGGCTAATTGACTTCGACGACCAGATCCGCACCGCCGCCGCGCTTTTGACCAATTCCGACTATGCGCAATGGATCGGCTACAAGCTTGATCGCCGCTTCGATCACATCCTGGTCGATGAGGCGCAGGACACCAATGCGGCGCAGTGGCGGATCATCGATGCGCTGACGCAGGAATTCTTCTCAGGCCTCGGCCAGCGCGGCGAGATCATGCGGACGCTGTTCGTCGTCGGCGATTACAAGCAGGCGATCTTCCGCTTCCAGGGGACCAGCCCGGAGAACTTCAGGCTGGCGTCCGAGCGGGTGAAGGGGTTCATGCGCGGGGCGGTAGATAACGCCGCCATGCTGCGCAGCAATTTCCGGCCGCAGGAGCTGCTTGAGCTGGGGCTGGACCGCTCGTTCCGGACTTTCCAGCCGGTGCTCGATTTCGTCGACAAGGCGATCGGCCATCTCGGCCATGCCAGTTTCGGACTGGACCGCCCCCCCGAACTCCACATTGGCGAAGAGCGTCCCGGCTATGTCGCGCTGTGGCGGCCGGTCGGGCAGCAGCAGGACGACGAGAGCGAAGAGAGCGAAGGCAGCGAAAACCCGCTATCCAAGCCCGAACGCCGCATGGCCGACCAGGTCGCGCGCCAGATAAAGCAATGGATGGACGCCGGATTTCCGCTGGTGAAAGGCGGCCAGCGCCGGGCGGGGCCGGGCGACGTCATGGTGTTGGTGCGCAAGCGGCGCGAACTTGCCGGGCTGATCGTCGCACGGCTGCATGCGGTGGGGGTGCCGGTGGCGGGGGTCGACCGGCTGCGGCTCGGCGCGCCGCTGGCGGTGCGCGATCTGGTCGCGGCGCTGCGCTTCGCCGCCCAGCCGCTGGACGATCTCAACCTTGCCACCTTGCTCGTATCGCCCTTGATCGGCTGGAGTCAGGAGCAGCTGCTGGCGCATGGCTACCGCAGTCCGCACGACAACAAGGGCGGTGTCACGCTGTGGCATCATTTGCGCCGTGCCTCCCATCCCGGTGTCGCGGCAACCACCGAACAGCTGAACGAAGTGCTGCGTCTCGCCGATTACGAGCCGCCGCAAGCGTTGCTGCACTGGCTGCTGATCGGGCCTTGGCTGGGGCGGCGCAAGCTGATCGCCCGGTTGGGACGCGAGGCGCATGATCCGATCGACGAATTGCTCAACGCCGCTCATGCCTATGCCATGGCCGGCACCCCCAGCCTTGCGGGATTTCTGGCGTGGTTCGATGCCGGCGAGGGCGAACTCAAGCGCGAGGCGGACAATGCCGCCGGGCTGGTGCGGGTGATGACCGTGCACGGCGCCAAGGGGCTGCAGTCGCCGATCGTCATCCTCGCCGATGCCACCGGCGATCCCGCCAAGGGTATCCCCGAGAAGCTCGACCTCGCCGATCCCGCCGCGCCCGACCAGCGCTTCATTCCGCTGCCCGGCCTGCGCAAGGAAGAGCGGGTCGGCCGCATTGCCGAGGCACAGGCGCTTGCCGAGCGCGCCAACGAGCAGGAGCACTGGCGGCTGCTCTATGTCGCGATGACGCGGGCGGAGGAGGCGCTGTTTATCGGCGGCGCGCTGGGAGTGAAGGAGAAGGAGCCGGCAACCGGGAGTTGGTACGCCCGGCTGCGCGGAATGTTCGCGGCGGAGGAGTGGAGCGAGGATTCCCTATGGGGTTCGCGGCTCGATTGGGGGGACGCGCCTGCGTTTCCCCCCCGGCTGGAAAAGCCTGCGGAACTGCCGCTGCCCGAGCCGCTGCCGGTCTGGCTGCGGGCGCCAGTCGCCGCCGAGCC
>JANMCD010000033.1:0-3795 GCA_031360905.1 Novosphingobium sp. | reverse complement strand
AAGAGCGTGCGCGAGATCATGCGCTTCTGCCAGAGCTTCATGACCGAGCTTTACCGTCATATCGGCGCCGATGTGGATGTCCCGGCGGGCGATATCGGCGTTGGCGGGCGCGAAATCGGGTTCATGTTCGGCCAATACAAGCGCATCACCAATCACTTCACCGGCGTGTTGACCGGCAAGGGGCTGGAATATGGCGGCTCGCTGATCCGGACCGAGGCGACTGGCTATGGTGCCGTCTATTTCCTTGCCAGTATGCTCGCCACCAAGGGGGATGACTTGCACGGCAAGCAGGCGGTGATCTCCGGCTCGGGTAATGTCGCGACCCATGCCGCCGAGAAAATCTGTCAGCTGGGCGGCAAGGTGCTGACGCTTTCGGATTCGGGTGGCTTTATCCATGATCCCGGCGGCATCACCCAGGAGAAGATCGACTGGGTGAAAGTGCACAAGACCCACCGGCGCGGCCGAATCCAGGACTTTTGCGATGAATTCCCGGAAGCGAGTTTTCACGCGGGCAAGACCCCGTGGGGTGTGCCCTGCGACATCGCGCTGCCCTGCGCCACGCAGAACGAGTTGCTTGGCGAGGATGCCCGGACTCTGGTGGCAAACGGCTGCAAGGCGGTCTCCGAAGGCGCCAATATGCCGACCGATCTGCCGGGGGTGCATGTGTTCAAGGCGGCGAAGTTGCTGTTTGCGCCGGGCAAGGCGGCCAATGCCGGCGGGGTCGCGGTCTCGGGCCTCGAAATGAGCCAGAATTCCGGGCGCCGGGCTTGGAAGGAGGATGACCTCCAGCAAATGCTGAAGGACATCATGGCGGGCATCCATACCAGCTGCCAGGCTTATGGCGACCAAGGCGGAGGTTATATTGACTATGTCAGGGGCGCCAATATCGCCGGTTTCAAGAAAGTAGCCGACGCCATGCTGGCCTTCGGGGTGGTCTGAGGCGAATGGCGGAAGGAACAGCGGCGTCGCCCCTGCCGGAAAGCTTCACGGTCCATGCCATCCACCTGGTCCGAACCGCGACCCAGACCAATCTGGCGCTCAGCCAGATGGCGGATCAGAAGGCGAGCATCCTGATGGGGGCGACCTTCGTGGTCTTCACCATCGCGGTTGGTCAGGCCGGCCGGGGAGACTTTCCGCTGTCGCTGTTGGTCCTGGCCTGTTCCGCTTTTCTTGCGGCATTGTTCGCGGTGGCGGCGATCCTGCCGAGCTTCAGCCCGCCGGCCGCCTCGCCGGACACGGAAAATATTCTGTTTTTCGGTGTGTTTACCCGGTTCAGCGAAGAGGAGTTCGCCAATCGCGTGTTGCAGCGGCTCGCGTCCGACGAGACGGTTTTCCGGACCATGCTGCGCGATATCTACCAGAATGGGCAGGTGCTGCAGCGCAAGAAGTACCGCTTCCTGGGGCTGGCCTACCGCATTTTCATCGCCGGGCTGACGCTGACGCTGGTGACGTTTCTGTTTGAAAGCCGCGAAGCTTTGCTGGGGCTTGTTTAGCGCACCCCCAGAATCTCGGCTTGCTGGCGCAGCATGTCTGCCTTGCCCGGATTGGCGGCAATCGCATCGCGCAGCGCCGCTGCGGCCTTTTCGCGCTGGCCCAGCGTCGTGCGGCTGCGCATCAGCATGATCCAGCCATCGACATTGGCCGGCCCGGATTTAAGCCGAGTCTCGAGCCGCGCGACCATGGCTTCGGCCATGTCGCGCTGCTCGCCGGGCGGGATCGCGGATGCGGCCCGCAGGTCCTGGGCGGTGGGTCCCGGAATCGCCCGCGCGGAAGGCGGCGGGGATGCCCGCGGAGATGGGGACTTTCGCTCCGCCGCCGCGATCCGCGCGGCAGTGTCGATGCGGTTGATCTTGCCGACCTGCTCGATGGTGCGAACCAGATCACGGCGCCACGGGGCATCGCCGAGCGATTCTTCCAGCAGCCGCAGCCAGTCATCGATTGCCCCGGCATGATCGCCGGCAAGGTCCCTCTGCACCGCCAGAAAATACTGTGCCCGTGCATCCTTGGGGTTGAGCAACGCTGCTTGTCGGAACGCGGCGAGGGCCTCGGCGGGCATCGGATCGCGCTTGCTCGCCATGACCCGCGCCTCGCCCAGTGCCGACCATAGCGCGGCGGTGGTGGGGCTGAGCCGGCTCGCTTGGTCAAGGGCGCCGGCAGCATCCTCAAACTGGCCTCCTTCGAAATAGGCGGCCCCCAGCGCGGTCCAGGCGGCGGCATCGCCGGGCGCAGCGCGCGCGCGCGCGGCGAGCGCTTCAATGGGCAGCAAATCGGCGCTGGTGGCCGCAGCCGCGGGAGCGGGATCAGGCGCTTGTCCCCGGTCCCCCCAGATCGAATACCCAATGGCAAAGGCCAGAATCAACGCGGCTACCGCAAGGGAAATCTTACCGGCTGGCAAAGTTCCGCTGTTGCCTTGTGTCATTGCTCGGTTCCGGTCCATAGTGTGGCTACCATCCAGGTCAGCAGCCGAGTTCAACGCCTTAGCCGGCGATTTGCGCATATTTCCTGGATAAGGCAATCGGCGGGGAAGCCGGAACGAGGTAGATGGGGTGAAAGCTCGCGTTCGCATCGCGATTATCGGTTCTGGACCCGCCGGATTGAGCGCCGCCGCGCATGCCGCCGCCCTCAACCTGCCGCATGTGATGCTCGAAAAGGCCGACCACCACTGCGACACGATCTTCAAATACCAGAAGGGCAAGCATGTGATGGCGACGCCGAGCAAGCTGGTGCTGCGCTCGGACCTCGCTTTCGATGCCGGAAAGCGCGAGGCGATCCTCGACCTGTGGGACCGCCAGATCGCCGTTGCCAATGTCCAGCTGGGCGCCGAAGTCATCAAGATTGAGGGCGACAAGGGCGATTTCACGCTTCGGTTGAAGGGCGGCGGCGAAGTCAACGCCGAGGCGGTGATCTTCGCGATCGGTACTCAGGGCAATCCCAATCTTGTGCGCTGCCCGGGGGCCGATCTGCCGCATGTCCAGTATCAGCTCGATGATCCCGGCGAATATCTCGATGAACATATCACCGTCATTGGATCGGGCGATGCCGGGATCGAGAACGCGCTGGGCCTGGCCGCCGATCCGGCCCAGCGCAATGTCGTGACGATTCTCAATCGCGGGGCGGACTTCGCCCGCGCCAAATCGGCCAACGTCAAGCTGCTCACCGAGGCCGCCGAGGCCGGGCGTATCGCCATCCGCACGGAGACCTCTCCGGCCGAGATCCGCCCTGGCGAACTGGTGCTCGATACGCGCGACGGGCAGGAAACCATCCGCTGCGACCGGATCATCGCCCGCATGGGCTCGACCGCGCCGCGCGCCTTTATCGAAGCCTGCGGGATCGAATTCACCAGCGCCGAGCGCGAGGCGTTCCCGGTGCTGTCGCCGGTGTTCGAGACGAGCCGGCCCGGTATCCATGTGATCGGCGCCCTTGCCGGCTATCCGCTGATCAAGCACTGCATGAACCAGGGCTATGACGCGGTTGAATTCATCAATGGCAACACCGCGCTGAAACCGGCGGACGAGCCGATCCTCGCCGCCATGTTCGCCCCGCTGCCCGGCCAGCGGACCGTCGATCAATGGCTGGAACTGCTCGGCGGCAGGATTGAAATCTTCAGCGAGCTCTCCACCCTGCAATTGCACGAGCTGTTGCTCGACAGCGATGTCCGCCAGTTCGCTGCGGGTGACATCGTCTTCAGGCGCAACGATCCCGGTTCCTCGCTGTTCGCCATTGCCGAGGGATCGGTCGCGGTGGAGGTGGACAAGGACGATCCGTCCCGGACCGTGGCAATCGGTGCGGGTTCGA
>JANMCD010000032.1:0-13411 GCA_031360905.1 Novosphingobium sp. | reverse complement strand
AGGCTGCCCGGCTCTCTACGGCCGGGTCATCAGGAGCGTGACCAATGGCACCTCGCCCGACTGGATGCAGGCGCGGCTCAAATCCGCAGGCCAGCGCCCGATCTCGGCGCTGGTCGATATTACCAACTACGTCATGCTGGCCTTCGGGCGGCCCGCGCATGCCTATGACTGTTCGCAGCTGACCGGTGCGGTGGTGGCGCGGCGGGCCAAGGATGGCGAGACAGTCACCGCGCTCAACGGCAAGGTTTATGCGCTCGACAGCAGCATGACCGTGATCGCCGACGACAAGGGCGTCCATGACATCGCCGGGATCATGGGCGGCGAGCATTCGGGCTGTTCGGAAGCGACCACCGACGTGCTGCTCGAAATTGCCTATTTCGATCCCGAACGCATCGCCGCGACGGGCCGCAAGCTCGGCCTCACCTCCGACGCGCGCAGCCGCTTCGAGCGGGGGGTCGATCCGGGCTTTCTCGATGCCGGGCTGGAAATCCTCACCGATTTGATTTTGCGCATCTGTGGCGGCGAGGCGAGCGCAGTGGTGTGCGCGGGCAAGCCGCCGGTCGCAGCCAGGCAGCTGGCCTATGATCCCGCGCTGGCCGAACGGCTGGGAGGGGTGGCGGTGGCTGAGGCTGAGCAGAAGCGCATACTCGAAGCGCTGGGGTTTGCGGTTGATGCGGATTGGCGCGTCACCGTCCCGACGTGGCGACCCGACATCGACGGCGCAGCCGATATCGTCGAAGAAGTGATCCGCATCCACGGTCTGGGCAATGTGACGAGCGTGCCGCTGCCGCGCCTTGACGGCGTTGCGCGTCCTACCGCCACTCCGGCGCAGAAGCTCGAGCGCCGCCTGCGCCGGGCAGCGGCGGCGCGGGGGAATCATGAGGCGGTGACCTGGTCGTTCCTGCCAGAGGCGGACGCAGATGCCTTCTCTGAGGGCAATGGCGGGACCTGGACACTCGCCAATCCGATCAGCGAGGACATGAAGGCGATGCGCCCGTCGCTGTTGCCCGGCCTGCTTGCGGCGGCAAAGCGCAATCTCGATCGCGGCGCGCCAGGCTTGCGGTTGTTCGAGATCGGTCGGCGCTATCTGCGCGGCGAGGGGGGGCTCAGCGACGAGCGCCTGTCGCTCGCTGTGGTGCTGGCCGGCGAGAAGACCGCGCGCGGCTGGGCGACTGGCAAGGCGGTGAGCTTCGACCCCTTCGACGCCAAAGCAGAAGCGTTCGCGCTGCTCGCCGAGGCGGGCGCGCAGGTCGATAGTCTGCAGGTGATGGGGGATGCGGGATCGCAGTTCCACCCCGGCCAGTCGGCGACGCTGCGGCTGGGGCCGAAGACTGTGCTGGCGCGATTCGGCATGCTGCATCCGGCGCTGCTGAAGCAGTTCGACATCGATGCGCCAGTGGCGGTGGTGGAGCTGTTCCTCGATGCACTGCCGGGGAAGAAGGGCGCGGCGAGTTTTGCGCGCCTGCATTACGTCCCGCCGGCCTTGCAGGCGGTGACGCGCGACTTTGCTTTTCTCGTACCGGTGGAATTGTCGGCCGGCGATCTGGTTCGGGTGGTCAGGGGTGCGGACAAGGCGAGTATCGTTGCGGTTCGCCTGTTCGACGATTTCCGCGGGGCTGGCGTGCCCGCAGGGCAAAAGTCGCTGGCCATAGAAGTGACACTCCAGCCGCGCGAAAAGAGCTATACCGATGAAGACTTCCTTGCGATCACTGCCCAGATCTTCGAAGCGGGCAAAAAGCTCGGTGCGGTCTTGCGAACCCAAGGCTCCCTGAACGTTACCGAAGATGCTGACACTTTGCAGGCCTCCGGCTCCGTTACATAAAATCCATGTCACCCTGAACTTGTTTCAGGGCCATTTCGCCGCCCCCTTCCGCAGTTTTCAGTGAAGGCGTGACGGCTCTGTTGCGCATTCGACGCCAGAACTGGGCGGGCGGTCTAATGGGCCCTGAAACAAGTTCAGGGTGACGAGAACTTTTGAGATTGAAGCAGAAACCATGTCCAACCGCCGCACCTTCGCCATCATCTCGCATCCCGACGCGGGCAAGACCACGCTGACCGAGAAGCTCCTGCTGCAAGGCGGCGCGATCCATCTTGCGGGCCAGGTCAAGGCGCGGGGGCAGGCGCGGCGGGCGCGGTCGGACTGGATGAAGATCGAGCAGCAGCGCGGGATCTCGGTGACCAGCTCGGTGATGACCTTCGAGCGCGGCGGAATCACTTTCAATCTGCTCGATACGCCCGGCCACGAAGACTTTTCCGAGGATACCTACCGGACGCTGACCGCAGTCGATTCGGCGATCATGGTGATCGATGCCGCCAAGGGCATCGAGGAGCAGACGCGCAAGCTGTTCGAGGTCTGCCGGATGCGCTCGGTGCCGATTATCACCTTCGTCAACAAGGTCGATCGCGAAGGCCGCTCGCCGTTCGATCTGATGGACGAGGTGGCCGACGCGCTGGCGCTCGACGTCTGCCCGATGGGCTGGCCGGTCGGCATGGGCGGGGAGTTCCAGGGCGTGCTCGATCTCGCGATGAACCGCGTCAGCCGCCCCGAAGGGCCCAGCCGCGAATTCGTCGGGCGTATCGAGGACGGTCCCGCGCTGCCCGCCGCAATCGCCGACGAAGTGGCGCTAGCGCAGGGCGGCTATCCGGAATTCGACCTTGCAGCCTACCGCCACGGCGATTTGACACCGGTCTTTTTCGGCTCGGCACTGAAGAGCTTCGGGGTCGCCGAGCTGATCGACGCCATCGCACGCTACGCCCCGCCGCCGCGCCCGCAGCCGAGCAATTGCGGCGCAATTTCGCCCGAGCGCCCGGAAGTCACTGGCTTCATCTTCAAGGTGCAGGCCAATATGGACCCCCAGCACCGCGACCGGATCGCGTTCATGCGGCTGGTTTCCGGCACCTTCAAGCGCGGCATGAAGCTGGTGCCGTCAGGGCTGGGCAAGCCGATCGCGGTGCACTCGCCGATCCTGTTTTTCGCCCAGGACCGCGAGATCGCCGATTCGGCCGAGCCGGGCGACATCATTGGTATCCCGAACCACGGTACCCTGCGGGTTGGCGACACCCTCTCCGAAAAGAACGAGGTGCGCTTTACCGGCCTGCCCAACTTCGCGCCCGAAATCCTGCGGCGGGTGGTGCTCAAGGATCCGACCAAGACCAAGCAGCTGAGAAAGGCGCTGGACGATCTTTCCGAGGAAGGCGTGATCCAGGTGTTCTACCCGGAGATCGGCGCGCAATGGATCGTCGGCGTCGTCGGCCAGCTGCAGCTCGATGTGCTGATCAGCCGGCTTGAGGCCGAATACAAGGTTGCGGCCTCACTCGAACCTGCTCCGTTCGATACGGCGCGCTGGCTCAAGGGCAGCGATACCGCGCTGCGAGGCTTTGCCGATTTCAACAAATCGAACCTGGCGAAAGACCGTGACGGCGACCCGGTATTTCTGGCCAGATCGTCTTGGGATGTCGGCTACCAGCAGGAAAAGAACCCCGAGCTAACCTTCAGCGCGACCAAGGAGCGTTAGGCCCTGTTCATCGCCCCGCTCCGATCAATTCCACTGCCATGCCGCCCTCTTTTGCCAGTCCGATGCTTTTGAAGGGATTGCCCGCAATCGGCAAGCGCCCTAACCCTGCCCCATGTCCACATTCACCGATGCGCTCACGCCGGACCACGCCGCGATGATCTCGCGTCAAAGCGTGTTCTTTGTCGCCACCACCGCCGATAAGGGGCGGATCAACCTCAGCCCCAAGGGTTATGACAGCTTCCGAGTGCTGTCGCCTGGCCGGGTCGGCTACCTCGACCTCGGCGGCTCCGGCAACGAGACCCACGCCCACCTCGCGGCCGACGGGCGGATCACAATCATGATGTGCAATTTCGGCAGCCCGGCTGCGATCCTGCGCATTTACGGACGGGGCAGACCGGTCTTGCCATATGACGCCGGGTGGGCGGAGCTTGCCGCGCATTTCACCCTGCTGCCCGGCACCCGCCAGATTTTCGATATTGCCGTCGAAAGCGTCCAGGTGAGCTGCGGCTGGGGCGTGCCGATCCTGAAGCTCGATCACGAGCGCAAGACGCTGGTCAAGTACCACGCCGACAAGAACCCGGACAAATGGGCGGCGCAATATCGCAGCCGTGACCGCAGCATCGACGGTCTGCCGACCCGCCCGACCGACCGCTATATCGCCGGTGACCCCGACGCGGCGGAGCCAGGCTGACCGCCGGCGTGGAGCTTACTTTCGCCAGTTACAACATCCGCAAGGCGGTCGGGCTCGACGGGCGGCGCGACCCCGACCGCATCCTTGCCGTCCTGCGCGAAATCGATGCAGACGTGATCGCGCTCCAGGAAGCGGACCGCCGCTTCGGCCTCCGGGAGAGCGCTCTGCCCTTGTCGGCGATCGACGATCACACACCTTACCGCGCGGTTCCGTTTGCCGGCCGGCCGCACAGTCTCGGCTGGCACGGCAATGCCATTCTGGTGCGCCGCGACATGAAGATTTTGCACGCCGCCATCGTGCCACTGCCGACCCTCGAGCCGCGCGGGGCGATCCGGGTGGATTTGCGCGCCGGCTCGCAGCAGCTGCGAGTTGTCGGCATGCACCTCGACCTGTCGGGGCTGCGGCGGCGGCGGCAGGTGCGCACAATTCTCGGCCATCTCGCCAGCTGCGATGGCGCGAGCCCGACCGTGCTGATGGGCGATCTCAACGAATGGTCGCAGCATGGCGGCTGCTTTCGCGAGTTCGGGCACGCCTGGCATGTTCTCGCCCCGGGGCGCAGCTTTCCCTCGCGCCGGCCGGTGGCGCAGTTGGACCGGATCGTGGTCACGCGGGATTGGCGCATTGTCGAGACCGGCGTCCATCATAGCTTGCTGGCATCGCGCGGCTCCGACCACCTCCCAGTCGTCGCGCGGTTGGCGTTGCCTAATATTTAGGCGGCTGCCCACCGAACGGGCGCTGGCTTTTGCCAATTGCATTTGCTGCGAGCGCCGGAGGCCCGAATATTCACCGGCAAATGTTTTTTGGCACATTCCTTGCGTATCAGCAGTGCCGGCGATTTGCCGGTCCTAAGCAGGGGTTAGGCATGAAGTTCATCATCGCCATCATCAAGCCCTTCAAACTCGATGAAGTGCGGGAAGCACTTGGCGCCATCGGCGTCGCGGGCATGACCGTCACCGAGGTGAAGGGTTTTGGTCGGCAAAAGGGGCAGACCGAGATTTACCGGGGCGCGGAATATTCGACCAACATGCTACCCAAAGTGAAGATCGAGATAGCCGCGACCGACGATCTTGCGCCGCAAGTGGTCGAGACGATCCAGCAAGTCGCCAGCACCGAGGCAATCGGCGACGGCAAGATTTTCGTCCTCGAACTTGCTTCCGCCACGCGCATTCGCACCGGCGAAGCCGGCGATACCGCGCTCTGACCTGCGCATCCGACAGGAGGGAAAACAGATGATCCGCAAACTACTTTGCGGCGCCGGTGCGCTGGGCTCCACGCTCATTGCCGCCACTGCCGCCTTCGCCCAGGAAGCCGCCGCGACTGCTTCGGCCGCCGCAGCTACCGCCTTGCCATCACCCGCGCCGGAAGCGACCGAAGCCGCCGCCGCCGTTGCCACCAGCCTGATCAGGGCGCCCAGCGTCGAACAGATGGCCGGCATGGTCAACAAGGGCGACACCGCCTGGATGCTCATTTGTTCGGCGCTGGTGCTGATGATGAGTGTGCCTGCCCTCGCTCTCTTTTATGGCGGGTTGGTGCGCAGCAAGAACATGCTCAGCGTGCTGATGCAGGTGTTCATGATCGTCTCGGTCGCCGCGCTGGTGTGGGTCGGCTGGGGCTATACGATGGCCTTCACCTCCACCAGTAGCGCCTTTCCGGCGCTGGTTGGCGGTTTTGACAAGGCCTTCCTGTCTGGCGTGACCAGCGGCACCTATGCCGCGACCTTCTCGAACAACGTCTACCTGCCGGAATTTTCATTCGTCGTTTTCCAGATGACCTTCGCCTGCATCACGCCGGCGCTGATTGTCGGCGCCTTTGCCGAGCGGGTGAAGTTCTGGCCGCTGATGCTGTTCATGGTGCTGTGGCTCACCGTGGTCTATTTCCCGGTCGCGCATATGGTGTGGTACTGGGCCGGACCGGACTTCCTGCCGGACGCACCGACTGACTATGGCTATCTCTGGGGCATGGGCGCGCTTGATTTCGCGGGCGGCACCGTGGTCCACATCAACGCGGGCATTGCCGGGCTGGTCGGCTGCCTGATGATCGGCAAGCGCGTCGGGTTCGGCAAGGAAGCCACCCCGCCGCACTCGATGACGATGACGATGATCGGCGCGTCGCTGCTGTGGGTGGGCTGGTTCGGCTTCAACGCCGGCTCCAACCTTGAAGCCAATGGCGTGACCGCAGTAGCCTTCATCAACACCTTCGTCGCGACTGCCGCGGCGGCGGTAAGCTGGGCGATCATCGAGCAAATCCATCATGGCAAGCCCTCGCTGCTGGGGGCCGTGACGGGTGCGGTTGCCGGCCTCGTGGCGATTACTCCGGCCTCGGGCTTTGCCGCGCCGATGACCGCGATCGTGCTCGGCTTGCTGGTCTCTCCGCTGTGCTACCTGTTTGTCAGCTTCGTGAAGAATCGGCTGCGCTACGATGATACACTCGACGTCTTCGGTGTGCACTGCATCGGCGGGATTTTCGGCGCACTTGGCACCGCCATTGTTGCCGATCCCGCGCTCGGCGGTCAGGGCTTTTTCGACTACACGGTGTTCCCGGCGGCAGTTGGCACCTACGATATGGGCGGCCAGCTGGTCACTCAGATCAAGGCGGTGCTGCTGACGCTGGCCTGGTCGGGGATCGGTTCTGCGATCCTGTTCTTCGTCATCGACAAGATTTTCGGACTGCGTCCCGCCGAAGATGCCGAGCGCGAAGGCCTGGATCTCACCGAACATGGCGAGCGCGCCTATAACTACTGAGATTGACCAGCTTGGCGGGACCGGGGCCTCCTTCTCCTCCCCCCGGTTCCGCCATCCGATGTTCCTCCTGCGAACAAACACCTCAAAGGGCCGGAGCCAGCCGCTCCGGCCCATTTTTTATTCTGCCTTGGGAATGTCTTCAGCCTGCTTTCGCGGCCAGCATATCCACCATCGGCCGCACCGGCGTTATGTCATAACCGGCCTGCGCTGCCTGCGCAGCGATAACCGCGGGATTGACCCCGCTGCGTGCCTCGGTCAGCGCCCATAGCAGGGTCGAGCGGGTGCCCGAGCGGCAATAGGCCAGCACCGGGCCGTCCGCCTGCGATATCGCCTTGCTCATGGCTTGCACCTGAGCTTCGCTGAACCCGGCATGGGTCACCGGTATCGCGACATAGGCGATGCCGGCAGCCTTTGCCGCTGCCTCGATCTCGGCACCCGGCGTCTGATCGTCGCTCTCGGCCTCGGGCCGGTTGTTGACGATCAGCGCGATACCCTGTGCTTTGGCCTCGGCTACTTCGGCCAGGCCGATCTGGGGGCTGGCGAAGATCGTATCGGTAAGCTTGCGGAACATAGGCCTTACTCCTGCGCGGGCAAAGGCGAAGTGTATGTCAAGACTGCGGCGCAGTGCCAGCCTTCTGCCGCCGATGGGTCAGTTTGCCAGCCAGGGCAAGTATACCGAAACGGCACATACTTCATCCAGCGCTTGGCCTTTGCCTAAATTCACTCGCCACTGCGTGTTTTTTGGGATATGGCCGACGATGCAGAGGAAAGCGCCGCGCAGGCATGCGGTCGCAGGCTCTGTCCGCCCGGCGCGATTCGTCCGCGCTGCTAGGCGGTCGGCAGTTGGGCGAAGCGAAGGTACTTTCGAAGTTATGGGTTTTGATAGAGGACGTCGCGGCCGGGGCCGTGACAAGCGGGATGGTTTTGGCGAGGAAACCTTTGATCCATTCGCGAGCGGTGGCCAAGAGCGTGGCGGCGGTGGCGACCGGTTCAGCGCACCGCGCGGCGGGTTCGGCGGTGATCGGCCAGGCGGCGGCGGTTTCAGCGGAGCGCCGCGCAGCGGCGGCTTCGGCGGCGGCGGCCCCCGCGGACCGGGTGGCGGTGGTGGCGGCGGAATGCCGGCGCAGGTCGTTGGCACCGGCAAGGGCACGGTCAAGTTTTTCAACAGCGGTAAGGGCTTCGGCTTCATCCAGCAGGATGGCGGCGGCGAGGATGTATTTGTTCACATCAGTTCTGTCGAACGCGCCGGACTGGAAGGTCTGGCGGAAGGCCAGCAGCTCGAATTCAACCTGGTCGATCGCGGCGGCAAGATTTCCGCGAGCGACCTGCAGGTCGTCGGTGATGTCATCGCCGTGGAAAAAAAGGAAGCGCCGCAGCGCGAGCTGACCGGCGAGAAGGCCACGGGCACGGTCAAATTTTTTAATTCGATGAAAGGTTTCGGTTTCATCACCCGCGACGATGGCCAACCCGATGCCTTCGTCCACATCAGCGCGGTAGAGCGCTCGGGCATGCAGAACCTCAACGAAGGTGACCGGCTCGAATTCGATATCGAGGTGGATCGACGAGGAAAGTACTCGGCGGTCAACCTGGTGCCGCGTCAAGGTTGAACCCGTCCCACCGGCTTTCCGGAATTTGACCGGAAGTCCGTGACAGCATAATAGCGCGCAAGTGGCGGCCGCCCCAGCATTAGCTCGGGCAGCCGCCATTTGTCGTTTGCGGCCCCTGTCGTCCACTCGATTAATTAAAGGAGCCCGAAATGCCCATTACCCCGCTGATGCCCGTATACGCCCGGTGCGATGTGCGGCCGGTTCGCGGCGAGCATTGCCATCTGATCGGCGAGGACGGCCGGCGTTACCTTGATTTTGCCGCCGGGATCGCGGTCAATAGCCTTGGCCATTCCCACCAGGGGTTGATCGCCGCGATCCAGCGACAGGCGGCCACGCTATTGCATTACTCCAATCTCTACGGCAGCCCTCAGGGTGAGCATCTCGCGCAGCGGCTGATCGACATGAGTTTTGCCGATACGGTGTTCTTTACCAATTCCGGCGCCGAAGCCGTTGAATGTGCGATCAAGACCGCGCGCAGCTATCATCAGCACACTGGTAATGCCGACCGCTTCGAATTGATCACCTTCAACAACGCGTTCCATGGGCGGACGATCGGCACGATTAGCGCTTCAAATCAGGACAAGATGCACCAGGGATTTTTGCCACTGCTACCGGGTTTCCGTTACGTTGAATTCGACGATCTGGAAGCGGCAAGTGCCGCAATTGGACCCCAGACTGCTGGCTTTCTGGTAGAGCCGATCCAGGGTGAAGGCGGAGTGCGGGCGGCCTCGGACGCATTTCTACAGGGCCTGCGCGCGCTCGCCAACGAGCAAGACCTGATGCTGGTGCTCGACGAAGTGCAATGCGGCGTGGGCCGCGCCGGCACCTTCTATGCCTATGAGCAATATGGCATTGAGCCCGATATTCTCGCCAGCGCCAAGGGTATCGGCGGCGGTTTCCCGCTGGGCGCCTGCCTGGCTACCGAAAAAGCTGCACGCGGTATGGTCATTGGCGCGCACGGTTCGACATATGGGGGCAATCCGCTCGCCATGGCTGCGGGAGAAGCGGTGCTCGATGCTTTCGCGCAGGAGGATATCCTCGCCAATGTGCGCGACAAGGGCGCGAAACTGACCGCGCGGCTCGAACAATTCATCGGTAACTATCCCGATTTGTTCGAACTGGTCCGCGGCCGAGGGCTGATGCTTGGCCTCAAGCTCAAG
Source organism: Novosphingobium sp. (assembly GCA_031360905.1). GTDB lineage: Bacteria > Pseudomonadota > Alphaproteobacteria > Sphingomonadales > Sphingomonadaceae > Novosphingobium. The sequence goes on along the minus strand of JANMCD010000032.1, from coordinate 3,697 downwards.
ATCGAGCCGCGCCCATTCGTCGCCCATCTGCGCGACAAGCATGGTCTGCTGACGGTATCCGCCGGTGACAACACCATGCGTATTGTCCCGCCGCTGGTGATCGGCGACAGCCATATCGACGAATTCATGGACAAGCTTTCGGCAGGCGCCGCCAGCTATCCTCTGGGGCCTGCGGACAAATGACCCGGCATTTCCTCGATCTCACCGACGCCGGCGGCAACGCAATCTCCGCCATGCTCAACGATGCGCTGGGCCGCAAGGCGGCGCGCCGGGACTGGCCGAAGGCGAAGCCCGACGGTGACACTCCGCTCACCGATCATGTGCTGGCAATGATCTTCGAGAAAAGTTCGACCCGCACCCGCGTGTCATTCGACATGGCGATGCGCCAACTCGGCGGCAGTGCCATTGTCATGGATGCGGGCAGCATGCAGCTCGGGAGGGGCGAGTCGATTGCCGACACAGCCCGGGTGCTGAGCCGGATGGTCGATGCGATCATGATCCGCACCGACGATCACGCCAAGATCGAGGAACTGGCAAGCTATGCCACTGTACCAGTGATAAATGGCCTGACCGACCGGTCCCATCCCTGCCAGATTATGGCCGACCTGCTAACTCTGATCGAGCACGGCGCCGCCCTGCCCGGGCTGGAAGTAGCGTGGCTGGGCGACGGCAATAATGTGCTCAATTCGATAGTCGAAGCGGCAGGGCTGATGAAGTTCAATGTCCGCATCGGCGTGCCCGAAGGCTATGATTGCGATGCGGGATTTGTCGAACGCGCCCGCGCCGCCGGCGCGGCGATCAGCCTGCACCGCGATCCGCTTGGCGCCGTAACCGGAGCGCAGGTCGTGGTCACCGATACCTGGGTGTCGATGGGTCAGACCGGCGCAAACGAACGCGTGGCAGCGATGATGCCGTTCCAAGTCAACGAGGCGCTTATGGCCGAGGCCGCTCCGGGCGCACTGTTTCTCCACTGCCTGCCAGCGCATCGCGGCGAGGAAGTGACCGGTGCGGTAGTCGATGGCATTCAGTCGGTGGTTTGGGACGAGGCTGAAAACCGCGTGCACGCACAGAAGTCGGTGCTGCGCTGGGTTTTCGGTCAATTATGAAGGGTTTGGACCCATTACCGGCAGGTGAAACCGGCTTCGATCGGCTGCTTGGTTTCACCATCCCGGTCCGTCACGCGCGGGGCCGAATATTGCGGTTAGGGCCGGTGCTCGACACAATCCTGTCCGCGCACAATTACCCACCGCCGATCCGTCATCTCTTGGCCGAGGCCCTGGTGGTGGCGGCCCTGATCGGGTCGCTGCTCAAGGATGAGAACAGCCAGCTGACGATGCAGGCGCAGACCCAGGGCGGGATTGTCGAGCTGCTGGTTTGCGACTACCGGGCCGGGGAATTGCGCGGCTATGTCCGCCACGATGATGACCGGCTAGCCAACCTGGGCGCCAATCCCCCGCTCTCCGCCCTGTTCGGCCAAGGCTATCTGGCGATTACCTTCGACGATGCTGCATCCGGCAAGCGCTATCAAGGCATTGTTCCGCTTGAGGGCACTTCGCTGTCGGAAGCCTGCGAGCGCTATTTCGCGCAATCGGAGCAGGTCCCGACGCTGATTCGAAGCGGCGCGCGCTGGGATGGGCAGCACTGCATCGCGGGTGGCCTGCTTATCCAGCACTTGGCTGAGGGAGAAGAGGGGCGCGCGCGGCTGCATGCCCGTATGGAGCATCCCGAATGGGAGCATGTCGCGGTGTTGGCGGGCAGCATCCGGCATGATGAATTGGTCGATCCCGGTTTGTCGCTCGAAGCAATGCTATGGCGGCTGTTTCACGAGGAGCACGAAGTGCGCGCTGAAGCATTGGCGACTTTGTCACGCGGCTGCCGATGCACGGCCGATCATTACGTGAATGTTCTCAGCCGCTTCCCGGATGAAGATCGCGCGGAAATGCGCGGCGATGATGGCCTTATCGCGGTTGATTGCGCGTTTTGTTCACGCAATTTTGCGATTGCTTTGTAACGCTCCGTTCATCGTTCCTGTGCCACGCTTGGCCGCATGGGTTCATTTTGCTACAATGCCGCTCAATGCGATTCGCTGATGGAATGCTAAATGGGTAGTTCTTCTCGGACAAGGCCGGTCAGGCTTATACTGCGTAGTGCCGCGCTTCTAATCGCGTCTGGCGCCGCCTTCGCTGTCCCGGTCGCGGGTCAGCGACCGCCGCTTGCCATGCTCGATCAGCTCCAGGATGGCCGATGGGAGTTGCGCTTACACGATGCAAGTGGGCCGGTTGAACAGGTCTGCCTTGGGGATGGCAGGAGGCTGATCCAGCTGCGGCACCGAGTAGCCAATTGCCGCCGTTTGATCATTGAAGACGGGGCAACAGAAGTCACGGTCCAGTATACCTGCACCGGCAAGGGTTATGGCCGCACTAGCATAAGGCGCGAGACTGGTTCGCTCGTACAGATTCAAACGCAGGGGATTGCCGACGGGCTGCCTTTCGATTTTTCGATCGAGGGGCGCAGGGTCGGCGAGTGTCCTGCCTGAGCGCGGTTGTCAGCCGCCAAGCGGCAAGCTAAACTGGCAGATATGGGCGCAATCGCCGAAGGTTCGGGCCGTCAGGCCGTGGTGCTGCTGTCGGGAGGGCTGGACTCGATGGTCGTCGCCGGTCTGGCTTGCGAGGCTGGATATAGCGTCTGCGCACTCACCATCGATTACGGCCAGCGGCATCGCCGGGAAATAAACGCCGCGAGATCGATTGCCGCACATCTGCATGTCGCTCGCCACATTATCCTCCCGTTGGACCTCCGGCAGTTCGGCGGCTCTGCGCTGACTGATGATATTGCTGTTCCCAAGGATGGCATGACCGGGAATATCCCCGTCACTTATGTCCCCGCGCGCAATCTGGTGTTTCTGTCGTTGACCCTTGCCTGGGCCGAAGCGCTTGGAACGAGCGACATCTTCATTGGCGTCAATGCGCTGGATTATTCGGGTTATCCCGATTGCCGTCCAGAGTTCATCACGGCTTTTCAAAACATCGCCAATTTGGCAACACGGGCCGGGAACCTTGGCGAGGCCTTCACCGTACATGCGCCACTACAGCACCTGGGAAAAGCCGATATCGCGCGCGAGGCGCAGCGACTGGGATTGGATCCGGCGATAAGTTGGTCGTGTTACGACCCGGAACCGGATGGCCGCGCCTGCGGTCGCTGTGACAGTTGCCGCTTGCGCCGATCGGGCTTCGCGGCGGCGGGTCTGAAAGACAGCACGACCTACGCCAATTGAAGCCGATCACGCTATTCATACAAGGCACCGGACGGCCATCCTGAAAACTTGAGCCGCGCAATGCAAAGGGGCCCGGATTTCTCCGGACCCCTTCATTGGTTCAAATCGGACTCACATTCCAGAACCCGGTCCGTATGAGATTTCGACCCGGCGGTTTTGCAACTCGCGGACCCCGTCAGAGGTGGGCACGCGGTTATTGCTCTCACCGAAGCCTTGCGTGGTGATCGCCGAGTCCGGCACCCCATGCGTGCTCAGGTAGCCACGGATCGAACCGGCGCGCCGTTCAGACAGACCCTGGTTATAGGCCGGGCTGCCCGAGCGGTCGGTGTAACCGGCAACCATCACCGGAACCCGGTCGCAGCTGCCATAGGCCCCAACGGCGCTTTCCAGAATGGTCGCAGCTTCCGCCGTGATGTCCGACCG
>JANMCD010000026.1:0-4849 GCA_031360905.1 Novosphingobium sp. | reverse complement strand
CCCAGCGCGGCAAAGCCGGCCGCGCCCATCACCCAGGGGTTGGCGAGGATGCGCAAGCTCTCGAGATGGTCCGGCAGCGGCACTACGCCCAGATGCATCGCCAGGCCGGTCGCAAGAATGCAGAGGTACAGCCGCCAGCCTGACAGCATGCTGATACTGCCGGCCAGCCCGAGAATTTCGACGATGCCGAGTTGTTCACCCATGCGCCAAGAATGGGCGTTCAGCCCGTCAGGCGCAAGGCCGCAAGGTTACAGCACCTCGAACAGCCCCGCCGCGCCCATGCCGCCGCCGACGCACATGGTCACCACGACATGCCGCGCGCCGCGCCGCTTGCCCTCGATCAGCGCATGCATCGCCGAGCGCGCGCCAGTCATGCCGTAAGGATGGCCGATGGCGATGGCGCCGCCGTCGACGTTCATCAGCTCATCGGGGATGCCCAGCCGGTCGCGGCAATAGACCACCTGGACGGCGAATGCCTCGTTCAATTCCCATAGGCCGATGTCATCCAGTTTCAGGTTGAACCGTTCGAGCAGCCTGGGCACCGCGAACACCGGCCCGATGCCCATTTCGTCGGGCTCGGTGCCGGCCACTGCCATGCCGACGAAGCGGCCGAGCGGGGCGAGACCCTTCCGGGCTGCGACCGCCGCTTCCATTATCACCACGGCTGCGGAACCGTCCGAAAGCTGGCTGGCGTTGCCGGCGGTGACATTGCCTTCGGGCATGATCGGCTGCAACGCCTTCAATCCTTCCAGCGTGGTTTCGGGCCGGTTGCCTTCGTCTTTCGCCAGCGTGACCTGCTTCTGGCTGGTTTCCCCGGTAGCCTTGTCGGTCACGCTCATCGACGTTGTGGTGGCGACGATCTCGGCGTCGAATCTGCCCGCAGCCTGGGCCGCGGCGGTGCGCTGCTGCGACTGGAAGGCATATTCGTCGCAGACATCGCGGCTGACGTTATAGCGCTTCGCCACCACTTCGGCGGTCTGCAACATCGGCATATAGGTGTCTTTGTTGATGGCGACGAGGCCGGGATCGTATTCGATGCGCAAGTCCTTGGTCTGCACCGTGCTGATCGACTCCTGCCCGCCGGCGATGCAGATATCCATGTCTTCCATCGCCACCTGGCGCGAGGCGGCGGCGATGGCCATCAGGCCGGAGCCGCATTGGCGGTCAACGCTCATCGCCGCCACCGTCACCGGCAAGCCGGCGCACAGGGCAGCGAGCCGGCCGATATTGAGCGCCTGTCCGCCCTGCTGCAAGGCCGCGCCCCACACGACATCGTTGACTTCGCCACCTTCGATCCCGGCTCGCTCCAGCGCTGCGGCGATGGATAGCGCGCCAAGGCTTGGCGCAGGAGTGGCGTTATAGGCGCCGCGATAGGCCCGGCCGATGGGGGTGCGGGCGGCGGCAACGATTACGGCATCGCGCATGGTAAATTCTTTCCTGTCAGGGAGGTCACTCAGAATCGAAATTCAAACGAAGTGCTGGATAATCCAATCTGCGATCAACGCCGGCTTATCCTCGCCGTCGATCTCGATCGTAGCCTCGAGCGTCTGCTGCCACTGGCCGGGACGTTTCTCGGCCAATTCGCTCAGCTTGAAATGGGCGCGGATACGCTTGCCCGATTTCACCGGGCTCAAAAATCTGACCTTGTCGAAACCGTAGTTGACCGACATTTTCACAACCGGTTTTTCAACCGCACTGTTCATCATCACCGCGAGCATCGACAGCGTCAGGAAGCCATGCGCGATCGTGCCCCCGAACGGCGTCGCTTTCGCCGCTTCGGGATCGACATGGATGAACTGGTGGTCCTCGGTGGAATCGGCGAAATTGTTGATCCGGCCCTGGTCCATCGTGAACCAGTCCGACGTGCCGATGGTTTCCCCGATCCTGGCCTGAAGGTCTGTAAGCTGCATGGCATTCTCCGCATCGCAATAGCGCCCGAAGTTGAATCAACCATCGGGTGCAGCGCAATCGTCCCCCTGCCGCCGCATCCGGCAAAGGTCAAGTCAGCGGCTGGGCAGCCCCGGCAAGCCAACCGGCTGCAATCGGGGGGGAATGGGCATCGCGGCTGTGCGCGGGGCGTCGATCCGCCTGAGGTAACTCCACAGCCCGCATTGCAGGCCGATCAACATGAGAATGAACGGCTGATAGGCGATGCCGACGAACAAGGAGCCGGTGAGATAGACCAGCTGCGCCAGCTGCAGGGCATTTGCGAGGGGCGCCTGCCATTGCTCGCCTGGCCCGCATCGGCCCGTCCAGCGCCGGCGCAGAGCCCCCATCTGCCACAGGCCCAGCCCCTGCAACCAGAGCCACAGGATCATCCCCGGCCAGCCCTGCTCGCCCAGCATCTCGAAATAGCTGGAGTGATAGGCTCGGCCTTTGTCCTCGACCGCTTGCGACAAGACCGTCGTGGTGTTGCCGGAGGTTTGCGCATCCCGCGCGTTGTAACGAATGATATTGCCGCGATAGGCGTCGAAACCGCCGCCTAGCGGGTGCTCATGAACATATTTCCAGGTCCACTGCCACACCGCGACCCGGGTCGAGGCGGACTGATCGGCGGCGTGATTGCCGATTGTGCCCATTCGCGCGGTGAAGCTTTGCGGCAGGAAGGGGACGCTCATCAGCCCGGCCGCTCCCATCAATGCGAGATAGCGGAAGCGGTGCTTGACCGTGCGCAGCGACAGCACGCACAGCAAGCCGAGACAGATCAGCCCCGTACGCGCCTGGGTGCCGATCGGGATCAACAGGCAGGCGAAGATCAGCGCGCCGCCGAACAGCGACACCCGCCAGTCCGGCCGGAAAATCGTGCCATGCCGCATCAGCCAGACAATCAGGGGAATAATGGCGATAGCGACACAGGAGATGATCGAACCTTCATAGAGGCCGGTGTTATTGTCGACGAACAGCCGTAGTTCGCCATAGCCGCCGCCCGATACAACCGTCTTGAGCGCGCCCGAGATGATGATCGCTCCGGCCGTGAGGATCATGAACAGCGCCGCAGCTTCAATCCGAAGGCGGGTGCGCAAGACCATCGGCAGGAACAGGGCGAACACCAGCGCCTTCCACACCCACGACCATTTCTCCGCCGCTGCTTCGGGGAAATCCGCGCTGATCGTTGTCAGCCCGCAATAGACCAGCAGGAGCAGCAGCAGGAGCTGGCGAAAGGTGAACCGGCTGTCGCGCTTGTCATCGGCCATCAGCCAGCCGCCGAAAGCGACAAGGAAGACCACCAGCGACAGCGGGATCTCGGACAGCAGTCCCCAGGAAATCTTCTGCGGGGACAATATGTCGATATAGATGAACGCGAGCACCCAGACGAATGGCCGGCGCAGGCCGAATGCCATCAGCAGCAGGATAAATCCGCCGAATGCGAGATCAAGCCCCACTACGCGGCCCATCCTGCGGCGCAGCACCGGGCTCGTCATCCTGTTCGGCATCGAGATCGGCGCGCAACAGCAGCCGCCAGCCGGCGACCGCCAGCAGCAGATGCGATAATGCGAGCGCGAATTGGTCGATCATTTCCCGGCCTGGCTGGATGCAATCCGCGTTCTAGCAGCGCGTGGTTGACGCGGCGTTAAGGCTTGGCCACCTAGAAGACGGCCATGACCCGGGTCCTCCACATCCTCGATCATTCGTTGCCGCTGCACAGCGGCTACAGTTTTCGCACGCGCGCGATCATGGCCGCGCAGCGGGCCGCCGGGCTGGAGGTGCTCGGCATTACCGGGCTGCGCCACACCGCCGCGGGCGGGGTTTCCGGATCAACAAACGGGCCCGAGCTGGTGGATGGGCTGGTTTTCCACCGCACCCCTGGCGACGCCGCCGGCCCGCCGGGCCTGCGCGAATGGCGGGAAATCGGCCTGTTGGCGAGCGCCATCGACGCGCTTTGCGAGGAATGGCGCCCCGACATCCTGCATGCCCATTCGCCCGCCCTTTGCGGCGCGGCCGCCCTGCGCGTGGCGCGGCGGCGCGGCATTCCGCTGGTCTATGAAATCCGCGCCTTCTGGGAAGACGCCGCCGTCGGCAACGGCACTGCGCGGGCTGGCTCGGTCAAGTATCTGCTAACTCGCACGCTGGAGAACCATGTCGTCGCCGGCGCCGACGCGATTGTCACGATCTGCGAGGGCCTGCGTACCGACCTGATCGAACGCGGCACTGCCGCCGAGCGGATTGTCATCGTACCCAACGGCGTCGATCTCAGCCTGTTCGGCACGCCAAGGCCTCGCGAGCCGGAGCTGGCCGCCCGGCTCGGCCTAAGCGACGGACCGGTGATCGGCTTCATCGGCAGCTTCTACGATTACGAGGGCCTTGACGACCTCATCGCCGCGATGCCGGCGCTGCTCCGCAGCCACAGCCCGGCCCGGCTGCTGCTGGTCGGCGGTGGTCCATGCGAAGCGGCGCTGCGCCAGCAGGCCCAGGCATCGAGCGCGGCCAAGGCGATCCGCTTTGTCGGCCGCGTGCCGCATGACGAGGTTGAGCGCTATTACGCCCTGTGCGACATCCTGGCCTACCCGCGCAAACGCAGCCGGCTGACCGATCTCGTCACCCCGCTCAAGCCGCTGGAAGCGATGGCGCAGGGCAAACTCGTGGCCGCATCCGATGTCGGCGGTCACCGCGAACTGATTGCCGATGGCGTAACGGGAACGCTGTTCGCGCCGGACGATCCAATGGCCTGCGCCAAGGCCCTGTCGGGCCTGCTGGATACCCATGCGGCATGGGAACACCGGCGCGCAACCGCGCGCATCTATGTCGAATCCCGGCATGACTGGGCAAACAACGTGCGGCGTTATCAGGACGTTTACCAACAGGTGCTAAATTCGCAGACCATCCGCAAGCCGCGGGCCGCACAATCAGG
>JANMCD010000015.1:0-2756 GCA_031360905.1 Novosphingobium sp. | reverse complement strand
TGCCGTCACCGCCGACTTTACGCCGGCCGGCCCGTTCATGATCGGCATCTGGGAAATTGCGCCGGAAGGCGACGGCACCCGCTACACCGCCTGCGCCCGCCACTGGACTAACGAGACGATGAAGCAACACGAGGAGATGGGATTCACCGAAGGCTGGGGCGCGTGTGCGGATCAGCTGAAGGCGCTGTGCGAGGCGGATTGAGCATTTCTTCCCCCTCCCGCTTGCGGGAGGGGAAATTGTCTGAATTACACCAACCTTCACGCGAAGGCAGCCGCCTGGCGCAGCAGCTGATACGCCTCGACCACGCCCTGCAGCCGCGCCTCGAAGCTGCGCTCGCCGCCATTGCGGTCCGGGTGGTAGCGCCGCACCAGTTCGGAATAGCGTCTGCGCAGTTCGTTGCGGCTGGCATCGAGCGGGAGACCCAGTACTTCGAGCGCACGGCGCTCGTCGGAACCCAAAATCTTGCCATCCTTCCGCTCCGCCGGTTGCTGCATCCGCGCCCTTGCGCTGATTGCCTCCAGCGGGTCAGCGAAATCGGCCCAGCGGGGCGCTGAATCGATGCCTGCCGTGAGATTGAAGGCGCGGGTTTCGCGCTCCCAGCCCGCGAGCGGCGATTGCGCATGGAGGATCTCGTCGGGCGTCATGCCGGCGAAAAAATCGTAACCGGCGTTGAATGCGCGGATGTGATCGAGGCAGAACCAGCGGTATTCGCCCGGCCCGTCGAAACCCGGCGAACGCAGGCCCGGCGCGCGAAATTCGCCGGACTCGCCGCAGTCCGGCCAGGCGCACTGCCTGTCGCTCGCCTCGTGGCGTCCATGGAACCGGTCTTGCCTCACTGTTTTTCACATGGGGAATGATGCGCTAGAAGGCCAGATACTCCAGAAGGAAAATTATGACCGGACCGCTCGCCCAGGAAATCGCCCACCTGCTCACCGCCGCCTTCGCCCCCACCCGGCTTGAGGTGATCAACGACAGTGCAACCCACCACGGCCATGCCGGCGACGATGGCAGCGGCGAATCCCATTTCACCATCGTCATCGAAAGCGCCACCTTTGCCGGGGTGTCCCGCCTTGACCGGCAGCGCCAGGTCAACCGCGCATTGGGCGACATTCCCGGCCAGCGCGTCCATGCCTTGGCCATCAGGGCGACGGCACCAGGCGAGTGAGCGCGGAAATCGAGGGCACAGATCAGACGATTTTGCGCGAGCGGGACGGGACGCCGGCGCAGGTCACCTACCTCGAGCTGTTTTTCGATCTGGTGTTCGTTTTCGCGATAACCCAGCTGTCTCATTTTCTGCACGATCACCAGGGATGGATGGGCGCGGCGCAGGGGGCGGTGCTGTTCTTTACCGTCTGGTGGGCGTGGATGTCGACCACCTGGACGGCCAATCGCGCTGATCCTAACCGCCTGAATGTGCGCTTTCTGCTGATTTTCCTGATGCTGCTCAGCCTTGGCATGTCGATCGGCCTGTCGGAAGCCTTCGGCCAGTTTCCGGTGCTGTTTGCCGGATGCTATATCGCCCTGCAAATAAGCCGCAGTTTCGTCGCGGCCTTGCTGTTCCGCGGCGAACATCCACGGCTGGCCCGTGATATGGTTCACATCGGCCTGTGGTATTGCCTGTCCGCGCCGCTGTGGATCTCTGGCATTTTCGCCGATCCAGCCAACCGGCTGATGCTCTGGGTACTCGCCATCGCGATAGAGGGCATCGCGCCTGTGTTGCGCTTCCCGGTGCCATGGATGGGCCCCACCCAGGTTTCGGAGAGTGACGTGGAGGGCAACCATCTCGCCGAACGCAGCGCCCTGTTTATCATCATTGCGCTGGGTGAAGGTATTGTCGTGATCGGCTCGCAGTTGATCAAGGCCGGCATCGAGATCGGCACGCTGATTGGCTTCGTTGCCGCTTTCGCGAGTTCGGTGATGATGTGGTGGATCTATTTCGATGTCGGGGCCGAACGCGGCGCGGCGCATATCCAGCAGCACGACGATCCAGGGAAAGTCGCGCTGGATGCCTATACCTATCTGCACATGCCGATTGTCGCAGGAATCGTCGTCTATGCGCTGGCCGATTCGCTGGTGCTGGAAGGCTGGGACGCAAACGCGGGGCGTGCGCTGGTGCTGGCGCAATGCATCGGCGGCTTGCTGTTCCTTGGCGGCGTCGGCATATTCAAACGTTACTCAAGCCGCAAGCGCAGCCTGTTCCCAACCTCGCACCGGGTCGGGCTGGCGCTGTTCGGCGTGCTGATGGCGGCCGCCTGGATGCTGCCGATGCCGACGCTGCTGTTCTCCGCGGCCGGGGTGGCAATTTTGGTACTGGTGGCGATTTGGGAGTGGGGCGCATACCACGGCGGGCGGATTGCGCGTTGGCGGTAGTGACAACCCGGTTGGCTTAGGCCTCCTTGTCCGAGGCGGGACTGAAGCCCGGCACCCATTGCGTCTCCGCCATCGCAGGTTGCCCTTTCGCCGCGTGCCGCCTAAACGCCGCCGCCATGCCCCAAAAGCCGCCGACACCGCTGACCTTCGCCGTGCCCAAGGGCCGCATCCTCGACGAGGCGCTGCCCCTGATGGCGCGTGCCGGGGTAGTGCCCGATGCGGCGTTCCACGACAAGAATTCGCGCGCGCTTTCATTCGACTGCGTCGGCTCGGACATGGTGGTTATCCGCGTGCGTGCCTTCGATGTCGCGACTTTTGTAGCGCATGGCGCGGCGCAGGTTGGCATCGTCGGCTCCGACGTGGTCGAGGAATTCGCCTATTCCGA
>JANMCD010000333.1:0-5328 GCA_031360905.1 Novosphingobium sp. | reverse complement strand
CCCGGCCATGCCCATAGCTCGGGGCGATGATCATTCGGCGTCATGCGGCCCTGGGCCTTACTCTGCGACTTATCCGCCCCTGGGCGTGAGCAGGCGTGCCATCCACGGCGCGCACCGCGCCCAGGGGACAGCCGCCATCTGACAGTCGCATTCAGCCATTCGAGATATTGCCATGACCATGCTCACCAATCCTGCGGCCAAATATCGGCCTTTCCCGCAGATCGACTTGCCCGACCGGCAATGGCCAGGCCGCACGATTACCCAGGCCCCGCGCTGGCTCTCGACCGACCTGCGCGACGGCAACCAGTCGCTGATCGATCCGATGGGCGCGGAAAAGAAAACGCGCTTTTTCGAACTGCTGGTGAAAGTCGGTCTCAAGGAAATCGAAGTTGGCTTCCCCGCCGCCGGGGCAACCGAATTCGACTTCATCAGCGGGCTGGTGCGCTCGGGCAACATCCCGGACGACGTGCTGGTGCAGGTGCTGACCCAATCGCGCGAAGATTTGATCAAGACCTCGTTCGAAAGCCTCGAAGGCGCGCGCGCCGCGATCGTCCACCTCTACAACGCCGTCTCGCCGCTGTGGCGTCAAGTGGTGTTCGGGATGGAAAAGTCCGAAATCCAGGGCATCGCGGTCGCCGGCGCGAAAGTGCTGCGCGATCAGGCGGCGCGTTTTCCTGAGACCGATTGGCATTTCGAATACAGCCCCGAAACCTTCTCCACCGCCGAACTCGATTTCAGCCTGGAATGCTGCGAGGCGGTGATGGAAGTGTTGCGGCCAACGCCGGATCGCCCGATCATCCTCAACCTGCCGGCAACGGTCGAGGCAGCGACGCCCAACATCTATGCCGACCAGATCGAATACTTCTGCCGCAACCTGCCGAACCGCGATGCCGCAGTGATCTCGCTGCACACCCATAACGATCGCGGCACCGGCGTCGCCGCCGCCGAACTCGGGCTGATGGCGGGCGCGGACCGGATCGAGGGCTGCCTGTTCGGCAATGGCGAGCGCACCGGCAACTGCTGCCTGGTCACGCTGGCGCTCAATATGTACAGCCAGGGGATCGAACCGCGTCTCGACTTCTCGAACATCGACGATGTCATCCAGACAGTGGAATATTGCAACCAGCTGCCTGTCCATCCGCGCCATCCCTATGGCGGCGATCTGGTGTTCACCGCCTTTTCCGGCAGCCACCAGGACGCGATCAAGAAGGGCTTTGCGGCGCAGGACCAGCGCAACGACGAATTCTGGGCAGTGCCCTACCTGCCGATCGATCCGGCCGATCTGGGCCGCAGCTATGAAGCGGTGATCCGCGTCAACTCCCAGTCCGGCAAGGGCGGCTTTGCCTGGGTTATCGAGCAGGATCAGGGTCTCAAACTGCCGAAACGCATGCAGGCGCATTTCTCGCGGCATGTGCAGGACCTGGCCGATTCTCTGGGGCGAGAACTGTTCGCCGAGGACATCTGGGAGGTCTTTCGCCGCGTCTACCGCCTGAGCGGGCCGCAGCATTTCCAGCTTGAAGACTATGAAGAGACGCGCGCCGCCGATGGCACGCGGCTGTTCGCCGGCAAGATCGTGGTCGGAGGCCAGGTGCAGTCGGTATCGGGCCGCGGCAACGGGCTGATCTCATCCGTCGTCGCGACGCTGGCGGAATGCTTCGGCGTGGCTCTCGATATCCGCGATTATACCGAGCACGCGCTGGGCGCCGGCTCGGATGCGCGCGCTGCCGCCTTTGTCGAATGCACCGCAGCGGACGGCGCCGCGATCTGGGGCGTGGGCATCGATGAGGACGTCGCCACAGCGGGCGTGCGCGCCGTTCTCAGCGCCGCCAACGCTGCCTGGCGCTGATCGGTACCGCTTCGGCGGCGACAACGCCGCGCCAAATATCGACCCTGCCGCCCCGCCAGCCCCCGCTTGCGGCAGCCTGCCCCCGGCTGTAGAGGCGGCGCGACTTTTCCTGACACCTTACTCCCCAGAGGAATCCGATGGCCGCGCAATACGCCTTTGTCATGAAGGACATGACCAAGACCTTCCCTGGCGCCCCCAAGCCGGTGCTGAGCAACATCAGCCTGCAGTTCTACCAAGGCTCCAAGATCGGCATCGTCGGCCCCAATGGCGCGGGCAAATCGACGCTGGTGAAGATCATGGCCGGGATCGACACCGAGTTTTCCGGCGAGGCCTGGCCGGGCGAGAACATCACCGTCGGCTATCTCGCGCAGGAGCCGCAGCTCGATCCCACTAAGAATGTGCTCGAAAACGTCAAGGACGGCGCACGCGAAACCGCCGATCTGGTGGACCGCTTCAACGCGATCAGCAATCTCATGGCCGATCCGCCCGAGGACGCCGATTTCGATGCGCTGATGGAGGAAATGGGTACGCTGCAGGAGATGATCGACGCGGTCGACTGCTGGACGCTCGACAACCAGCTGGAGATCGCGTTGGAAGCGCTGCGCTGCCCGCCGGGCGACTGGTCGGTCGAAAACCTGTCCGGCGGCGAGAAGCGCCGCATCGCGCTGACCCGGCTGCTGATCCAGAAGCCGGGCATCCTGCTGCTCGACGAGCCGACCAACCACCTCGATGCCGAAAGCGTCGAATGGCTGGAAAACCACCTTAAGGAATACGCCGGCGCGGTACTGATGATCACCCACGATCGCTATTTCCTCGACAATGTCGTCGGCTGGATCCTCGAACTCGATCGCGGCAAGTACTTCCCCTACGAGGGCAATTACTCGACCTACCTCGAGAAAAAGGCCAAGCGGCAGGATCAGGAAGGCCGCGAGGACGAGGGCCGCCAGAAAGCGATCAAGGACGAGCTGGAATGGATCCGGGCCGGCACCAAGGGCCGCCAGACCAAGAGCAAGGCGCGCATCAAGGCTTTCGATCAGCTGGTCGAATCGAGCGAGAAGCGCATCATCAACAAGGCGCAGATCGTCATCCAGGTACCCGAGCGCCTCGGCGGCAAGGTGATCGAGGCCAAGGGCCTGTCCAAGGCTTACGGCGATAAATTGCTGTTCGAGGACCTGTCGTTCCTGCTGCCGCCGGGCGGCATCGTCGGCGTGATCGGGCCGAACGGGGCGGGGAAATCCACCCTGTTCAAGCTGATCACCGGCAAGGAATCACCCGATGAGGGCGAGATCGCCATCGGCGAGACTGTCCGCCTTGGCTATGTCGACCAGAGCCGCGACCACCTTGATCCGTCGAAGAACGTCTGGGAGGAAATCTCCGAAGGCATGGACTACATGAAGGTCAACAAGCAGGACATGTCCACCCGGGCCTATGTCGGCGCGTTCAACTTCAAGGGCCAGGACCAGCAGAAAAACGTCGGCAAGCTATCGGGCGGCGAACGCAACCGCGTCCACATCGCCAAGATGCTCAAGACCGGCGGCAACGTCCTGCTGCTCGACGAGCCGACCAACGACCTCGACGTCGAAACCCTGCGCGCGCTGGAAGAAGCCATCGAAAACTTCGCCGGCTGCGCGGTGGTTATTTCGCATGACCGATTTTTCCTGGACCGGCTGGCGACGCATATCCTGGCATTCGAGGGAAATTCTCACGTGGAATGGTTCGAGGGGAACTTTGGGGCCTATGAGGAGGACAAACGGAGGCGGCTAGGAGATGCGGCGGATCGGCCGACAAGGTTGGCTTACAAAAAGCTTACGCGGTAGCAGGAGTGCGCTGGCCGGGTTCGTCTCCCCGGCGAGCCTGGGCTCGGTCAGGCCGGCCTTGGCTTCAGCCTCACGAGGTCCGCCAGCAGGTGCGGGAACAGCAGGATGAGCGTGGGTGCTGAAAACAGGGTGGCATAGACCAGAGTCCATCCCCAGACGAAGTGCGCACACAGGAACGCGCCGATGACGAAGGTGACGCCGAGCCGGAAGATCAGCGAGCCCATCACCAGCACCGCAGCGATGGCGCTGCCGAACCAGATTTCGAGGCCCAGCGCGGCGGCATAGACCACAAATGCGATGAAGCAGATGATCGCAATCTGCCCCAGGCGTTGCTGCCAGCCCCCCTTAATCACCTCAATCGAACTTCGGCGGCCTGCCGGTGAGCGTGGCATCGACCAGTTCGTCAAGGCTGGCATTGTCCTTTGCCGCCATCATGCCCGCACACTGATTGACGACCTTGACCCGCTTCCCGTCGTCGTCCACCGGTTCAATGGCCAGCGGGCACCACCAGCCGTTACCGCCGCCATCTTCCTCCGTATTCAAATGCCATTCGAGGTTGCCGTCATAGTCCTTCTGGACCCATGGCTTGAGTGAAGACGACCCCGGTACAATACCGCGCTCGAACTTGGCCGCCAGCAGCTTGCCCCGTGCCTGATCCTTGGTCATTTCATACGACCGTTCGCCCACTCCACACCCAGCAAGCGCCACAAAGCCAAATGCAGTCAGTATTACGCGCATAAAATCCTCACGGTCTCGTCATAGGCCGGCAATCTAACGGTGAAGCTTTACCAAGCGCTTAATCGTGACGACAAAGCCTTGAACCTGAACGGCAGACCTCCACTCCGCACTAATTCCGGGGACACAATACTTAACTCAAATCCCCTGCGTCTCCACTACCAGCCCGGCAATCGTCACCGCCTCGATCCGCTCACCCAGCGCCATTTCGCGCCGCTCGGCATAGCCCTCCGCACCCGGCGACCACAGCTGGTGACAAATTCGCGCGTTCACGTCGAACACCCAGTATTCCGGGATGCCCGCCTCTGCGTAAATTCGCGCTTTCTCCGATAGATCGAAGGCAAGCGTGCTTGCGGAGACTTCAACGATCAACGCGATCGAAGCCCCTGGAATGGGTCCAGCGCCCCGAGGTTCGGCAGTCAGGATGATATCGGGCTGCGGTTCGCTGTGCGACGCAAGTTCGACCGATTGCTCGGTGGCGACGTGGAGCGGCGACGCCAGGTCTTCCAGGCAACGGCGCAGCCGATAAGCGAGTTCATCCTTAGCGAAGCCGTGCGGCCGGAACTGCGGACACATTCGATATACCAGCCCATCAACAAGCTCCGTCTTTCCGAATGCATCGAACGAGCCGGCACGTCCGAGTTGCTCATAATCCTGCACGCGCAGCTTGATCGGGACGACTGCATCCGATTCGGGCTCATCGTCCGGCTGACGCGGCACGCCCCACAGTTCGCCGTCGAGCAGCTCGGATTTCGAAAAGTCTTGGAACGCACCTTCCTGCTTGAGCATCCAGAACTGATCCGCGTTGATCCGAATTCGCTCAGGGCTCGCCTCAGGGTGGAAAGGTGCATTCATGATTTGCATGTTTACCATCGTTTTTCCGCCTGGGCAAAATCAGTTTGTCATCCAGGGCCTCGGGCCAAATTTATG
>JANMCD010000329.1:0-16046 GCA_031360905.1 Novosphingobium sp. | reverse complement strand
TGGCGGCCTTGGCGGCTTCTTCCGGATCGGTGAGGAGGCCGGTGCCGGGCGCGAGCGCCACCCCATGGGTATCGGCCAACTCGCGGGCGCTGTGCTTCAGGCCGAATGCGGTGATATTCTGCGCGGTCGGTCCGATGAAGGCGATGCCAACGTCTTCGCATGCCTGCGCGAATTCGGTGCTTTCGGAGAGGAAACCATAGCCCGGGTGGATCGCCTGTGCCCCGGTCGCCCGTGCTGCTTCAAGGATCGCCGCAATATTCAGATAGCTTTCAGCTGCCGGCGGCGGACCGATGCGGACGGCCTTGTCCGCTTGCGCGACATGGAGAGAGCCGGCGTCGGCGTCGCTGAAAACGGCAACGGAACGGATGCCCATGCAGCGCAGCGTGCGGATGATCCGGCAGGCGATCGCGCCGCGATTGGCGATCAGGACGGTGTCGAACATATTCATTCGACGACAATCATCCGCACTGGGGTGGGATTGAAGCCGTTGCACGGATTGTTGATCTGTGGACAGTTTGAGACGACCACATCAACGTCCATCTCCGCGCGGATATCGACGGTCAGCCCCGGCGCGGAAATGCCATCGACGATGCCGAGCGCCCCGTCGGCCTCCACCGGGACGTTCATGAAAAAATTGATATTCGACACCATATCGCGCTTGCCGCGGCCGACGCGGATGTTGGCGTTGAGGAAATTGTCGACGCAACTGTGCTGCGCCTTGGTGTGGTGGCCATAACGCAGCGTGTTGGACTCGCAGGAGCAGGCCCCGCCGATGGTGTCGTGATAATCGACCGACGTGCCGGTAATGGTCATCATCGGCCGGCCTTCGTTGGACAGCAGCACCGTTCCCGTGCGCAGGAAGATGTTGTGCTGCGCGGCGATGGTGTCCTGCGCGCTATAGCGTTCCGCATCGTCGCCGGCGGCATAGATCAGGAAGTCGACTGCCTGGTTGCCCTCCAGATCGACGATGCGCAGGGTCTGCCCGGCCTTCACCCGGTGCAACCAGGGCGCGCGTGCCGGTACGATCTCGTCATGCACGGTCCGGCCGGGAAGGCCCGCTGTCGCTGGGTCGCTTGCCACCATTGCTTGGCTCCTATCGCAGGTAGTAATCTTCGGTGTTGAGGAAGGCGCGCAGCGCTTCGGGTGCGGCGTTGCGCGCGGTGTCGTCTTCCGGCGTGACCGGCCCGCGCCAGGCAGTCGCGCGCAGCGGCGTGACGGTATAGCCGGTCCGCGGGTCAAGCACATGCGGGCAGTTGGCCAGCACGACGATGAGGTCCATCTCGGCTCGCAGGATAAGACTGCGGCCCGGCTCGAAGGGGCCAAATTCTGGCGTGGTCGAGCCGTCGGACTCGATTTTCACGCCCTTGAACCAGTTGATGCAAGGATGGACGTCTTTGCGTCCCAGCCCATGCTTGGCGGCCCCCAGCATCAGTCGGTCGCGGGCGCTGGGATGGAGGCCGTGATTCTTTCCCTCGCCATAGCGCCGCGCGTTGGTGGCCTCATTCGATGCGCCGCAGAACGCATCATGCGTGCCTGCGCCGTCTTCCAGGATGGTCATCATCACCCGACCCATATCGGACAGCAGCAGACAGCCTGCCGCCAGGTAACCGTTCCACTGAACCTTGACCGTGTCGGCGACATTCAGCCGCTCCAGGGGGTTCTCAGCATTGAATAGCAGCATGGATGCACAGGCGTCGCCATGAAGATCGACGAGGCGAAGGCGCGTTCCTCGCGCCAGCCGGCGGGAGCCATAGCCACCACCGGCGATGGCCTCCTCCGACACGACCGGGCCGGGCGCATCGGATGCGGCGGCGGGCAGTGTTGGCATGGCCTCTACCCGGGTTCCCGCCATGGCGCGCGCATGCGCCTGCGCGGCATAGGGATCGGCTGTGCTGCTGCTCATGACTGCTCCCTTTCGGACGAAAGCGGCGGCAGGAGAGTGGTGGTGGTCACCAACCGGGCCTGTTGCACGCCCCGGACTTTTCGCAATGCATCACACAGAATTTGAAGCCGCAGTGCAGTTCCCTGGACCAGCAGGACCTCGAGCGACTGGTCATCTTCGAGGAAGATGTGTTGTGAAGAAATGGTCTCCGGGATGAAGTTCATCTGGACTTTCGCCAGGGCCTGGCGGACCCGACCGGATTGGGCGCGGTAGATCAACGTTATCGTGCCGGCGAGCAGCGTTTCCGGGCGCTCGCGGGCACTGTGCTCCGCCAGGGCATTGCGAATCAGTCCCGCAATCATCTGCGATCGGTTGGCCAGCGTGCGCTCGGAAACCATCGCATCGAGTTTGACGGAAAGCTCGGCCGGCAGGCTTATGCTCAGGCGAACAAGGGACGATTGTGGCGATTCGGACATAGCCTTTCTTTCCTAACGAATATTACAAATAACGTAAAGCGTAATAATTTTGGTGCATGGCTACGCGCAAAATTTGGGCATGGCCCCGCACCACGCCTAAAATTTAGGCAGTATTACCACCAGACAATATCGTAATACCTGCGGAACTCCGATCCTTACAAAATGGCACAATTGTTGCAGGACCAATTGCGCCATGCGCGTTGTCAACATCAAGCCGGGACGGGGCGCACGGAGCATTGTCGCTTTGTTCCCGATCTTGCTGCTCGTGATCGTCTATGCGGTCATGTCGGCTGCTCGCGCGCATGAGAATCCGAATGACAAGATCCTGCCGACTTTCTTTGCCATGGCGGATGCGGCATTTCGCCTCGCGACCGAGGTCGATCCGCGGACCGGCCAGATAACAGCGCTTTCCGATACCATCTTCAGCCTGTGGCGGCTGGGAATGGGTATCGGGATCGCCACGCTATCGGCGCTGCTGGTGGGCTTGGCGCTGGGGGTAGTGCCCTATTTCCGGGCGACATTCGGCCCCTTGATCGCGCTGATTTCCGTCATCCCCCCGATTGCGATCCTGCCTGTCCTGTTTATCGCCCTTGGCCTTGGCGAGACCGCGAAGATCGCGCTGATCACCATCGGCATTGCCCCTTTCATGATCCGCGACCTTGCCGGCCATGTTCTCAGCCTCCCGACCGAGCAGATGGTCAAAGCGCAGACGTTGGGTGCCAGCAGTTGGCAGCTGACGCTGCGCGTTGCCCTGCCGCAGGCGCTGCCTCGGCTGATTGACAGCCTGCGTCTTTCCATGGGGCCGGCCTGGGTGTTCCTGATTTCCGCCGAAGCCATCGCCTCGGATGTGGGCCTCGGCTACCGGATATTCCTGGTCCGCCGTTACCTCTCGATGGATATCATCCTGCCTTATGTGGCCTGGATCTCGCTGCTGGCGATCGTGGCCGACGCGGTGCTGCTGCTGGCCAGCAGGAGGTTGTTCCCCTGGGCCCATGCGGAGGCAAAGTGACTCCGCTCTTGTCCTTTCGCAACGTCTGGGTCGAATACGGCGACAAGGTCGTGCTCGAACAGGTCAAGCTCGACATCGAGGAAGGCTCCTTCGTCTCCGTGATCGGCCCGTCCGGCGCGGGCAAGAGCACCTTTCTGCGGCTGGTCCTGGGCCAGGAAGCCCCCAGCCGCGGCACGATCTTTTTGGACGGTAACCCGTTGGTCGCCGAATGCGCACCGGATCGCGGCGTTGTCTTCCAGCGTTATTCGGTATTTCCGCATCTGACCGCGCTGCAGAATGTGATGTTCGGCCTTGAGTGCGAGCAATCGCCGCTGCTGGGCAAACTCTTTGGCGCTGCCCGCCGCGCGGCGGCAGCCAGGGCCGCTGAAATGCTTGCGGCAGTGGGACTGGGCGACAACCTTCACATCTATCCGGCGCAGATGTCGGGCGGCATGCAGCAGCGCCTCGCGATAGCCCAGGCGCTGATCAAGCAGCCGAGGGTGCTCCTGCTGGACGAACCGTTCGGTGCGCTCGATCCCGGCATCCGCCTCGACATGCATGAGCTGGTGATCCGGCTGCGGGTCGAGCACAGGTTGACCATCATCATGGTTACCCATGACATCAAGGAAGCCTTCAAACTGGGAACACGAGTCCTCGCCTTCGACAAACGGCGTATCGATCCCCACGCGCCGAACCGCTTCGGCGCAACCGCCGTTTATGACATGAAGGTCGATTGGAGAAACCGGGAGAAGCCACCGGCCGACCTGCCCATAAACGACGTCGTCGCCTAACCTGTCAGGACAAGGTCACGACCGCGGATGTATGGGCGGTCACGAGTTCCTGCCGGAAGGCGCTGACAACAGCGCTGGTCCGCTGGGAGCGGCGGCTGATCAGGCTGACGTCGAAGGTGCGTGCCATCTCGGCCGGCAGCAGTTCGCGCAGCCGGTCCTCGGCGACAAATTTTGCCGCCACATGGCGCGGAAGGTAGCCGATATAGGCGCCCGAGAGCATCAGGTAGACCAAGCCTTCGATAAACGGCGTGCCACCCTGAATATTGAACCGGGCATTAGCCTCCAGTGAGACATAGGCTTCCTGGTAAGCCCAGCTGACGTAGGCGCTCTGCCGCAGGTCGGAGGAGCGGATCTCGTTCTCGGCCCGGTGAAACATCGGATGGCCCTGGCCGCAGAACAGGCCATGCGCTTCCTCGAACAGCTTGACCGCATCCAGAGCGGGAGGAATGGCGGGAAACAGACCTATGGCGAGGTCGAGGCCGCCGTTCAGCACCTGGCTATCCAGCTCGCTGGGCGGGCCGATGAAGAAGCGGATCGAGACGCCGGGAAAGTTGTGGTGCAGCGCAAAAATGGCCTGCGGCACGCGGCACATCGGGTCGGTGGCGAGGCTGTCGACAATCCCGAGCTTCACTTCGCCAATCGGCTTATGCGCCAGCTCCGCGACGTTATTGCGAAAATCATTCACTGACGAGAACAGTGCGTCGCTGGCGCTGATCAGCAGCTTGCCCTGCGGAGTCAGGGCGAAGCCGAGGCTGCCGCGATCGCACAGCCGCATGCCCAGCCGTTCTTCCAGTTGCTTGATCTGGTTGCTGATGGTCGGCAGGCTGACGCCGAGTTCGGTCTGCGCCGCGACGAAGCCGCCATGATGGGCGACCGCGCGGAAAACCCGCAGCAGCTTCAGGTCGATATCCTGCACATTGCCGATCAAGACGGCGCCCCCATAGCCGGAAAGTGTTGCGATGCTTTGACCATGCGTTGCAATGCCGGTGCTGGCAAGAGCCCCGGCGCAGGCAGTGCTGCTGTCAGGGCCGGGCGAGAAGCTGGGCCAATGCGGCGTCGATCCGAGCCGTTTCGTGCGCAAAGCGTCCGGGTGCGCCGGCGCAATGGCCGGCCGGCGAAGTGATCACCTCGACCTGTGCATCCCTGATCGACGCAGCTTCCAGGCGGTTCTCATGAACCGTGAAATAGCTGTCGGTGTCGCAGGGCATGACCAGAGTGCGGGCGCGGATTTCGGGAAGAAGCGCGGTGAGGTCGGTGCTGCGCCATGTCTCCAGCATCGCCAGCAAATCGCCGGGATGCCAAGCTGCATGGTCGTTTTCCCAGGAGTTCAGGAATGCTGCGAGGCTTTCAAACCCAAGCCCGCGCCATAGCTCGTCGCGGAAGAAGGCGGCGGAATAGGCCCAGCCGGCATAGGCGCGGCCAAAAGCGCGCAGGCCGGCTGCGCAACCCGGCCGCGGATCGGCGAGCAATGCGGCGCGGACGCCCTCCAGGAACACCTGGTTGAGCGGCCAGCACCGCGCGCCGCCGCACCAGGGCAGCAGCCGCGCCACCTTTTCCGGGAACAGCGCCGCCCAGCCATAAGCCTGCATCGCACCCAGCGACCAGCCGGCCACCAGCGCCAGCCGGTCGATGCGGAGTTCCAGCCTGAGCAATCTTTCCTGCGCGCGGACATTGTCGGTGATGGAAACAGCGGGGAATGCTCCATGGCCTGACCAGTTGCTCGGTGAAGTCGACTGGCCGTTGCCGAACATGTTCGGGATAATAATGCACCAGCGCGCTGGATCGAGCGCCCTACCGGGACCAATCATCGCGTCGTAGCTACGGTGCGTGCCGGTGTAATAGGTGGGCAGCAGCAGGCAATTGTCGCCCGATTCGCTCAGCTTCCCGATCACGCGAAAATTGATCTGCGCGTCAGGCAGCAATCCACCACCTTCCAGCGCAAGGTCACCCAGTTCGAAAACGCCGAGGCTGTCCGGAATGGTCATGGCCGGAGCATCGCAGGATGAAGGGCCGTAGGCACATAGTGCCGAACAAAACCCTGCTTCGGCTTTCCCGAACACGCTGCAGCGCAGCACTTCAGCTATCCTGAAACAGCGTTTTGATTTCCAGGATTTGTGGTTTTCCTCGCAGCTGCGAGCCTTGTTGCACCGCAGCAGCATCTGTGGGCAAGATCGCGGCGAGGAACCACACCGATGAATTACATGACCCCCCTGACAGCTACGACGGCCCTCGACGATCTGGTGCGTGCCAATGTGAAATACGGGTTTGCCGCTTATGTCGACCTGCATGGGCGGATCAAGGGCAAATGCGTGCCTGTCGAGCATTTCGACCGGATGATCGCGGGCTCCGAACTCTACACAGGCGCCGCGCTGGACGGTGTGCCGCAGGATATTTCCGACGATGAAGTGGCCGCCATGCCCGATGTGGCACGTGCCCTGCGGATGCCGTGGAAGCCCGAGATGGCCTGGTTCCCCAGCGACCTTTACCTCCGCGGCGAGCCCTTCGAGGCGGACTCGCGCGGAATTCTCAAGCGCCAGCTCGCCGTGGCGGCAGCGATGGGTTATGATTTCATGACCGGTATCGAGCCCGAGTTCTACATCTTCAAGGACGATAGCGCCGGCCAGCCGGTGGCGACCAGCGACCGCGATGTGCTGGCCAAGCCCTGTTACGAGGTCGCGACCCTGCTCGACAGCTTTCCCTATGTGGGCGAGATCGTCGAGTCGATGAACCAGCTCGGCTGGGACGTCTATTCCTTCGATCACGAAGACGGCAACGGCCAGTTCGAGATCGATTTCCACTATGCCGACGCGCTGACAACATCGGACCGCATCACCTTCCTCAAGCTGATGGTCGGCGAGATCGCCCGCAAGCACGGCCATTATGCCAGCTGGATGCCGAAGCCCTTCGCAAACCGCACCGGTTCCGGCGCACATCTCAACATGTCGCTCGCCGATTTAAGGACGGGCGAGAATGCCTTTTCCGACAAGGCGGACCCGCGCGGTCTGGGGCTTACGACGCTGGGCTACCAGTTCATCGCGGGCATGCTGCGGCATGCCCCGGCCATCACCGCGGTGATCGCCCCCACCGTGAACAGCTACAAGCGGCTGGTGAAGCGGGGGGCGATGTCGGGGTCTACGTGGGCGCCGGTGTTCGCCTGCTATGGCAATAACAACCGCACCAACATGCTGCGTATACCGATGGGCGGCGGGCGCGTGGAATGCCGCGCTGCCGACAGTTCGATGAATGTCTATCTCGCCACGGCCATGGCCCTTGCGGCCGGTCTTGAAGGCATCCGCGAAGGGCTTGACCCGGGTGAACCACACCGCGAGAACATGTACAACTATTCCGAGGCCGAGCGCATCGAACGCGACATCCACTTCCTTCCCCGCTCACTGGGCGACGCGCTCGATGCCTTCGAGGCTGATCCGATCGCGAAGTCCGTCTTCGGCGAAGCGATGTTCCAGTCGTTCCTCGAGTACAAGCGCGGCGAATGGGAGGAATACCAGAACCACGTCTCCGAATGGGAGCGCGACCGTTACCTGAAGTTCTTCTGATCCAGCCTTTCATCCCGAAGAAATCGTCCGTAAACCGGCCTTCAGTCCAGCAAGGAAACCTCCTTCATGAAACTATCCAAGCGCAGTCTATTCCTGGCAGCCACGGCCTCGCTGTTGCTTGCTTCCTGCGGTTCGTCAAACGAGCAGTCCGACGGGGCGAGCGGCGCATCGGCAGCGCCGCGCACCGAATTCTCCATCGGCTGGTCGATCTACGCCGGCTGGGTGCCTTGGGAATATGCCGAACAGGCCGGAATCGTGAAGAAGTGGTCCGACAAATACGGCATCAAGATCGATGTCGTGCAGATCAACGATTATGTGGAATCGATCAACCAGTACACCGCCGGCAAGCTCGACGGCGTAACGGCGACGACCGGTGACGGCCTGACTATCCCTTCAGCGGGCGGCAAGGACACCACGGTGCTGATCGCCGGCGACTATTCCAACGGCAATGACGGTCTGGTGAGCAAGAGCGCCACCAGCCTCGCGGCGCTCAAAGGCCAGTCGATCAACCTCGTCGAGCTCTCGGTGTCGCACTATCTTCTGGCGCGCGCGCTCGATAGTGCCGGAATGAAGCTGTCGGACGTCAAGACGATCAATACGTCGGACGCCGATATTGTCGCCGCTTTTGCCACGCGGGATGTCAAGACCGTGGTAACGTGGAACCCGCAGCTTTCCGAAGTGAAGGGTCAGGCCGGGGCCAAATTGCTGTTCGACAGCTCGAAGATCCCGGGCGAAGTTCTCGATGCCCTGCTGGTGGACAGCGCCACGCTGAAGGCCAACCCGAACCTGGGCAAGGCGCTTGCGGGCATCTGGTACGAAACCGTCTCGCTGATGCTGCGCCAGGATGCTCAGGGCAAGGCCGCGCGGGCGATGATGGCCAAGCTTACAGGCACCACCTCAGAAAGCTTCGAAAGCCAGCTGGCGACTACCGCCATGTACCCGACGGCGAAGGATGCGGTGGCCTATGTTACCAGTCCGGATATCATCGCCGCGCATGAGCGCATACGCGGCTTCAGCTTCGATCAGGGACTGTTCGGGCCGAATTCGAAGTCAAAGGACATGGTTGGTATCCAATTCGAGGGCAAAACGCTTGGCGATCCGAAGAACGTGAAGCTGCGGTTCGACCCAAGCTTCATGCGCATGGCAGCCGACGGCAAGCTTTGAATTACGGAGCCGGCCGGGGGGGAATCCTTCTGGCCGGCGGCACTTGGCCTGTAGAGTGGCGCGACTGACGCGGTGCCAGCGTTATTGGCTGTATTCCCGCGGGGACTATGACTGCCTGTCCCTCATTGAGAGCCCGATGCAAACGTTTATCTATGAGTTGAGGGGCTTGCTCACCTGAGCCGCTGACGCGCGTTTGGTGTGCAGCATCTCAACCATCCGGAAGGCTGCGTGAAGCGGAAATACAGCCGCGCGGGGTGGCGGGTTTCGCTATAAAAATTGCATTATGCCGACCGTACGCACAAGATGCTTCCGGCGGGATAGTTTGAAAGCGCCGCCTTGCAATCCGGTCGCGTCTCCGAATGCCCAAAAAATCATAAAGTGTCGGAGCAACGCTATGCGAATGGGGAGGCTGAATGTTGGGTCGTATTCTGGTTTCTGCTCTGACAGTCCTGCTGGCAGGCCTAACAACCACGTCCTGCGGGAATGGCCACGCAAGTGAGAGCGTTGGCGCCAACTGGTCAATTTACGGCCTGCAAAACAACGAGCAGCGTTTCAGTCCGCTCAAGCAGATCAACGCCGACACGATCAGCAAGCTGGATCTGGCTTGGAGCATGGATTTGCCGGCACAGGCCCGGTCCATGCAGGGAACGCCCCTCGCCATAGACGGCAAGGTGTATTTTTCGACCTCTCTGTCGAAGGTGTATGCCGTAGACGCCAAAACGGGTGTACTTCTGTGGGAATACGACCCCGAAGTCGGTCAGGCACGCCCGCGGGTTCTAAGAACTACCCATCAGGCGAGTCGCGGAATCGGCTATTTTGAGGGTTCCATCATCCTCGCGACCCTCGACGGCAGGCTGGTTTCCCTCGATGCCGGCGACGGCAAGCCGAAGTGGGAGACCAACACGATCGAGGACAAGGACGGACGCGCCGTGATTACCGGCGCGCCCCGCGTGTTCAACGGCAAGGTGATCGTTGGCAATTCCGGCGCCGACTTTGGCACGCGCGGATATGTTTCCACCTATGATGCCCGAACCGGAAAATTCCTCTGGCGCTTCTACACTGTTCCAGGGAACCCGGCGAATGGCTTCGAGGACGAAACCCAGGCGATGGCCGCCAAGACTTGGACGGGCAAATGGTGGCGTTGGGGTGGGGGCGGAACCGTCTGGAACGGCATCACCTACGACGAAACGCTGAACCGCATCTACATCGGGACCGGCAACTCGTCGAACTACAACCCGGCCCAGCGTTCCCCAAATGGTGGCGACAACCTGTTCCTGGCGTCGATCGTGGCAGTGGATGCCGATACCGGGAAATACATCTGGCATTATCAACAGAATCCGCGCGAAGCCTGGGATTACAAGGCAACGAATGAGATCGTCCTGGCCGACCTGCAAATCGGCGGTGAACGCCGCCCGGTCCTGATGCAGGCCTCGATGAACGGCTTTTTCTACGTCCATGATCGCCGCGATGGAAAGCTGATTTCGGCCGAGAAGTTCGGCAAGGCAACTTGGGCGGATCGGATCGACCTCAAGACCGGCCGCCCTGTTGAAGTTCCGAACGTGCGTTATGAAAAGGGGCCAATTTCCCTCTACCCGTCGACACTAGGCGTCCACAACTGGCAGGCGATGTCGTATAACCCGGAACTTGGGTTGGCCTTCATCCCCACGCTTCAGCAGCCCGCCGAGTACTGGACAACCCCTGACAAAGCAAAGGAAGCCGAGCAGTTCGTTCTGGGTGCGAGGCATTACGAGTTCGGGCTTGGGGCTCGATTCAAACTCGTGAAGCTCGACCCGGAAGACGGCACCGGCGCGCTGGTCGCGTGGGATCCAGTAACGCAGAAGGCGCGCTGGACTGTGAAGCATAAAACCGGCTGGAACGGCGGGACGCTGGCCACTGCCGCAAACATTGTCTTTCAGGGCACCGCCGACGGCTGGTTCCGTGCTTACGACGCCCGCGATGGGCGGGAACTGTGGAAGTTCAACGCCAGGAATGGCATCCTTGCACCGCCGATCACCTACCTTGTGGGCGGGGAACAGTATATCACGCTGCTGGTGGGCTATGGTGCAGCGGCGCCGGAGGATCCGGGCTGGCGGTTCGGCAAACATCTTCCCCGCGTGATGACCTTCAAGCTGGGCGGAACGGCCAAACTGCCATCAACGCCTCCTCCGCAGTTCGACGTCGAAGCAATTGATGATCCGAAATTCGTCATCGACGCGGCGGCGGCCATGCGCGGGCGCGACCTGTGGCTGCGCAACTGCACGGTCTGTCATATGCTGGGCGGCGCGAATGCCAACTGGCCCGACCTGCGTGCTTCGGTGATGGCGACCGATTACGATACCCTGCGCGAAATCGTTCAGAAGGGTTCGCTGTCCTCGCTGGGCATGCCGATGTTCGATGACCTGACTGACGAACAGGTCCGCGACATCTACATGGCGATACGCCAATACGCGCGTAAGGCGAAAACAGGAGGTCCGGCAGAGAAAGAAGAGCAGAGGCTGTTCTAATCACCCGTTTCCGGGCCTCGAGCTTCGCTTTGGGCCACTCAATTTAACACACTACGCAGACCGGAGAGTTGATATGCCACTATGCCCCCAAGACGGTAAGACGGACGACGAACGCACGGTGCTGCAATTCTGCAGCCTCTGGGCAAAGCAGGACGTCGATGCGATGCTTGAGTACTTCACGCCGGATGGGCAGTACATAGACATGCCTTTGCCTCCGCGCTGCGGGCTGGCCGAGATCCGGGCCTATATCGAAGGTATCTTCAAGGCCTTCACGTGCGAGATAGAGACTCTTCGGATTGCCTCATCTGATTCCGTAGTTTTCACGGAACGCGTGGATTATCTCACGCGCACCGACGGAGCCAAGCCAACCGTGCCGCTTCCCGTTGCCGGCATCTTCGAAATGAAGGACGGCAAGATCTGGCGCTGGCGAGAATATCTGGACCTGCGCACGGCCGAGGAAGGCCTGGGCCTGGTCGTTCGATCCAGCGGCGACATGAGCGACGCGGGGTAGTGTCAAGCCGGTGCTGTCAAAGCAAATGCACTGCCTTTTGCCATTCTGATTATAAGCTTAACGGTCTCACACGGGCCAAATGCATGGGAACGGACGGTGACGGCGCTGAATTGTTCCAATGGCTTGTAATTTCGTCCGGCTCTGCCAGATTTCCGGATGATGAGGGGTAAGGAGTGACGGCATGTTAACGGTTCATCACCTGGGAATTTCTCAATCCGAGCGCGTGGTCTGGCTGTGCGAAGAGCTGGGCCTCGACTACGAACTCGTGTTGTATGACCGCGATCCGGAAACGAGGCTCGCGCCGCCCGCCTACAAGTCGCTTCACCCTGCGGGCACGGCACCGGTTATTGACGATGGCGACCTTCGGCTGGGCGAGTCCGCCGCGATTTGCGACTATATCGCTCATGTTCACGGCGGCGGGCGTCTGACCAAAGAGCCGGGCGACATTGACTATGCCGACTACCTCTATTGGTTCCACTTCGCGAACGGCTCGATGATGCCGAACGGCTTAATCGAGCTGGCTCTGACAATGGCTCAGGCGAACTGCAATGGCGCGACGTTGCAAGGGCTGCTGTCCCGCGGCACGCGAGCGTTCGAGCAGGTCGATGCACGATTGGCAAAGGCACGCTGGTTTGCCGGCGATGACTTCACAATTGCCGATATCATGATGGCCTTTCCGCTGACGACGATGCGGGCGTTCGTGCCGCGCGACATCGCCGGGTATCCCGCAATCCAGGCCTACCTCAAGCGGCTGGGGGAACGGCCGGCCTTCCGGGCCGCGCGTGAAAAGGGAGACCCCAGCTTCCCCGCTGTTTTGAGCTGAATCCCGGGGCGGTATCCAAACCGGAAGTTGAGGCCCGGCATGACCATCACCTCTGCGGACATTTTGAAACAAGTATCCGAAGGTCGCCTCGACTGGGCCAAGGTCGGGGTCTTCGACGTGGATGGAATCTTCCGCGGCAAATATATGGGGGCCGAAAAGCTTGCTTCGGCGCTCGAGAAGGGTTTTGGGTTTTGCGACGTGGTCCTGGGCTGGGATTCCAGCGACCGCCTCATCGACAATCTGAGCTTCACCGGATGGCATACGGCCTATCCGGACGCTGAAGTGAGGTTGCTGCCGGAAACGCTGCGAAGCCTGCCCTTTGAAAGCGGTACGCCGCTGATCCTGGGCGAGTTTGCCGGTAGGGCAGAAGCGATCTGTCCTCGGGGGATCTTGCGACGAATTCTGGCGCGCGCGGCAGCGATGGGCCTGAGGGTCCAGGCAGCCGCTGAATTCGAATTCTTCGTCTTCGCCGAGACGCCGCATTCGATCCGCGAAAAGAACTATCGAAACCTCAGGCCGATTACCCCGGGCAATTTTGGGTATTCGATGTTGCGTTCGGGCGTTCATGCCGATTTCTACGAGGAACTCTGGTCGACATGCCGCGAAATGCGGATGGAACTGGAAGCGCTCCACACCGAGACCGGCCCCGGCGTGATCGAAGCCGCCATTCGGGTGGGCGACGCTCTCGAGGCTGCCGACAAGGCGGCATTGTTCAAGACCATCGCGAAAATACTGTGCCAACGGCGCGGGTGGATGGCGACGTTCATGGCCAAATGGTCGGAAGATTGGCCAGGCCAGTCCGGACATCTTCACATCTCGTTGCTCGACAAAAAGACGGGGCGGGCCACCTTTTACGAGGCGGGAAAGCCGCACACGATGTCCGATCAAATGCGATGGTTTGTCGGGGGCCAGCAGGTGCTGATGCCGGAATTGCTGGCAATGATCGCACCGACAATCAATTCATACACGCGGATAATTCCGGGCTTCTGGGCTCCGACCTCGGCGAGTTGGGGATACGAGAACCGCACTTGCGCGCTGCGCGTCATCGGCGGCTCGGAGAAGTCACAGCGCGTCGAGTACCGGATCGGCGCGGCGGACATCAATCCGTATATCGCGTTGGCGGCTGCGATCGGATCGGGATTGTGGGGAATCGAGCACCGCATCGAGCCCGATGCGCCAATCGCCGGCAACGCCTACGCGCATCCGCCAGAGCCCACCCGGCTCCTGCCATCGACCCTGTGGGATGCGGCCCAACGCCTGCGCAGCTCCGCCGCGGCGATCGAACTGTTTGGCGGAGAGTTCGTCGAGCATTACGCCGTCACGCGGGAGTGGGAGGAACGCGAAGCGCGCAAGGCGATAACCGACTGGCAACTCGCGCGATACTTCGAGATTATCTGACAGGAGTTTCTGATGGCATTGGCGCGGGCAAACTGGAATTATCCAACTGCGATCCGCTTCGGTGCCGGCCGGATCGCGGAGCTGCCGCAAGCCTGCGGGGACGCAGGCATCGGGCGCCCGCTCCTGGTCACTGACCCGGGCCTGGTCGATACGATGATGGTGCAGCAGGCGCTAGCGGCCAACGAAAATGCGGGCCTTCCAACGGCGGTGTTTTCCGGGATTTCTCGCAATCCGGTGGGCTCGGACATTGCCCATGGTCTGGCTGCTTATGCGGGCGGCGGCCATGACGGCGTCATCGCCTTCGGCGGCGGAAGCGCACTCGACGTTGGCAAGGTGATTGCATTCATGTCAGGCCAAACGCGGCCTTTGTGGGACTTCGAAGACAGGCAGGACTGGTTCTCGCGCGCTGATCCGGCTGGCATTGCGCCGATCGTCGCGGTGCCGACGACTGCGGGAACCGGCTCGGAAGTCGGCCGCGCGGGTGTGATCCTCGACCAGGCCGAGCGCGTAAAGAAGATCATTTTCCACCCCATGATGCTCCCGAGGATCGTGATCATGGACCCGGCGCTGACTGTCAGCCTGCCCGCGCCGGTAACCGCCGCGACCGGAATGGACGCGCTTTCGCATTGCCTCGAAGCTTATTGCGCCTTGGGATACCATCCGATGGCCGATGGCATTGCTGCCGAAGGAACCAGGCTGATCAAACGTTGGCTGCCGGCTGCGTTCAAGCAGGGCAACGATATCGAGGCCCGGGGCAACATGCTGGTCGCGGCGTCGATGGGCGCTACCGCCTTCCAAAAAGGCCTGGGAGGCATGCATGCGCTTGCGCATCCGATTGGCGCGCTGTGCGACACCCATCACGGACTCACCAATGCCGTGCTGATGCCCTACGTGCTGGCCTTCAATCGCCCGGCCATCGAAGATCGTGTCGCGCAGCTGGCCGCCTATGTCGGACTGAATCGGGCGACGTTTGACGGGCTGCTCGATTGGATCCTTAGGCTGCGCGAAGAGCTATTGATTCCCCACACTCTTTCAGGCCTTGGCGTTCCTCCCGAGCGCCTCGACCAAATAGCCCGCTTGGCGGAGTGCGATCCCTCGGCCGGAGGAAATCCCCGCCTCTTCGATGCCGCCGCCGCCAGCCAGGTGCTGCAA
The DNA here is from genome assembly GCA_031360905.1 of Novosphingobium sp. Classification (GTDB taxonomy): domain Bacteria; phylum Pseudomonadota; class Alphaproteobacteria; order Sphingomonadales; family Sphingomonadaceae; genus Novosphingobium. The sequence goes on along the minus strand of JANMCD010000329.1, from coordinate 803 downwards.
TCGGCGTTCGAAGGGCGCATTGAGCTCCCATGAAGCTCGCTATCCTCGAAACGGGATCTCCGCCGACGGAATTCGAGCCTACATCATCACCACGAGCCGGATCACCGCAGGCGCTGCTGACTCAAAAACGCAGACAATTCCCCTAAAGTTTCAGTAGGGAGTTGATCTACGAAAAAATGGCCGCCGGGCAGTGCCGCTGCCACCACTTTTTCGCAGCGCTGCCGCCATTCCGCCGGAATGTCAAAAAGCGCAGAAATCAGGCCTTTGGAACCGTATAGTACCAAGGTCGGGCAGCTGATTTTTTGCGCAACGGAGGCTATGTCCATTGCCAGGTCCACACTTCGCGCCGCCCGGTAATCCGAACAAGACGCGTGAATCATATCGGGATCACGCCAGGCAGTGCGATATGCATCGAGCATCTTCGGATCGAATGTCTCAATAGAGGTAGCACCCCAGCCGACAAGACAGGTTTCATAAAAACGATCAGGATCCGCGCCAATTATACGCTCGGGGAAAGGTTCCGGCTGCGAAAGGAAATGCCAGTGCCAGTAGGCATGGGCAATTTCACTGTTCATTCGTTCGTACATTATATCGGTAGGAACGATATCGAGGAGTGACAATGAGGCCACCGCAGCAGGATTGTCCTGAGCCATACGGTAAGCGGTTCGAGCGCCCCGATCATGTCCGACAAGATGGAAGCTTTCAAACCCCAGATTTTGCATCAACCGCAATTGATCGTTGGCCATGCTTCGAAAAGAATAGGTCGACTGGTCGGCTGAACATCGTGGTTTCGAGGAGGCCCC
>JANMCD010000315.1:0-5839 GCA_031360905.1 Novosphingobium sp. | reverse complement strand
CCGCCGGCCGCGCCGGTGACGATATAGGTCCGCACCTCAGACATAGGATACCGGATTGAAATTGGGCGGGCGCCTCTCCTTGAGCGCGTCCAGCCCTTCGCGGGCTTCCGGACCAGTAAAGCCCAAAATCCCGAACGCGAGCGACGCCTCGAACGCGGGCCAGGCCGCTTTCATCCAGTTGTTGAGCGAGAGCTTGGTCCAGCGTATGGCCGCTGGTGGTCCCTTGGCCAGACGTGTCGCGATCTCCAGCGCACGCGGCACGCACTCCTCATCGGGCACGCAAAAACTGACGAGGCCGATGCGCTCTGCCTCTTGGGCGGGGATGGCTTCGCTCGTCATCAAATAATATTTGGCCTTCGCCAGGCTGGTCAGGAGCGGCCAGATCGCCACCGCGTGATCGTCCGCCGCAACGCCCAGCGCCGTATGGCCATCGACCAGCTTGGCAGACTGCGCCGCGACCGAAACGTCCGCGAGCAAGGCGACCGCGAGGCCTCCGCCCGCCGCCGCGCCATTTATCGCCGAGACGATTGGCTTGGAACAGTTGATCATCGCATCGACCATCCGCCGTCCATCCTTCCACATCTTCATGCGGAAATCATTGTCGGCGATGATCTCTTCGATCATGTCAAACTCACCGCCGGCAGAGAAAGCGCGACCCTCACCGGTTATCAGTACCGCGTTCACATCGGGGTCCTGATCGATCAGCGCCCAGATTCCCGCCAGATCATGGTGCAGCGCATAATCCATCGCATTCATCTTGCCCCGGCATATGGTAATCCGCAGCACACGTTCGGCTGGCCAATCGAGCTTGAGGCTGGCATATTCGGGATAGCGCATGGGCGAGCCTTAAATGCGAGACTAGTGCGAGCAGTTGCTCGCATTGATGAACCCTATCGCTTGATGGAACGTCAAGTCAAGTCGCTTGACAGGTATCCCACAGCATATACAAATGCGAGGGATGGCTCGCTAATTCGGTTAACGATTGAGCTCTGAGGTGGTGAGGAAGCATGTCGGCACAACATTATGACGCAGTGATCATCGGCGCGGGTTTCGGTGGCATTCGCGCGCTTTATGAAATGCGTAAACTCGGACTTTCGGTGCGCCTGCTCGATGCTGGATCCGATGTGGGCGGCACATGGTACTGGAATCGCTATCCGGGCGCGCGGACTGACAGTGAGGCCTGGTCCTACTGCTATTCCTTCTCAAGGGAAGTGCAGGATGAATGGGACTGGCCGGAGCGGATGCCCACATGGGATCAGGTTCAGGGGTATCTTTCCTACGTCACCGACAAGTTCGATATGCGGGGCGACATCGGGTTCAACACGCCCGTCAAATCTGCGGCTTACGATGAAGCTGCCAATCGCTGGCTGATCACCAGCGAGGCAGGTGAAGAATGGAGCGCTACCTATTTCATCAGCGCAGTCGGCTGGTTCGCGATAGCCTGTGATCCGCCGTTTGACGGGTTGGACCGGTTCAAAGGCCAGTGGATGCTCTCTTCGAAATGGCCCAAGGAGCCGATTGATTTCACCGGCAAACGGGTGGGAATTGTCGGCAGCGGATCGACCGCCGTGCAGCTTCTTCCCGGCGCTGCCAAAGCTGCTGCCCATGTGACGATGTTCCAGCGTACCCCGAATTATGTCCTGCCGGGCCGCAATCATCCGCTTGATGATACCGACCGGAACTCGCTTCGCGCGAAGAAAGATGTGTTGTGGGCGCAGGTTCGCAAACAGGTCTTTGCCTTCCCGATGGACGATTCGCTCCTCACTTTTGACGATGTCGACGACGTCCAGCGGGAGCAGATATTCCAGGCGGGATGGGAGGCGGGCGGCTTTCGCTTCCTGTTCGAAACCTTTGCCGACTTGCTGGTTGACGCCCGCTCCAACGCCGCCGCGGCAGAGTTTGTGCGGCGCAAGATTCGTGCGCTTGTGAAAGATCCGGAAACCGCAGAGTTGATGGTGCCCAAATATGCGATCGCGCTAAAACGACCACCGCTTGGCAATTTTTTCTACGAAAGTTTCAATCTTCCGAATGTCCGGCTGGTTGATGTCAGCCAACACCCCTTGCTGGAGGCTACCGAAAACGGTCTTCGCACGGCGGTTGAGGAACATGAGCTCGATATCATCATTTTTGCCATCGGCTTTGATGCTGTCACGGGGCCGCTCACCCATATGGATGTGCGTGGTCGTGGAGGCGAACTGATCCGCGACAAATGGGCGGCGGGTCCGCGCACCCAACTCGGGGTGACGATCGACGGATTCCCAAACATGTTCATGGTGACGGGCCCGCAGACGCCTTTTGCCAATGTGCCCCCAGTGGTCGATGCAACGGTCGACTGGATTGGCAAGGCCATTACCGCAATTCAGGAAGGTGGCTTTGACTGGATGGAAGCAACACCTGAAAGCGTGGAAGCCTGGGTGCAACTCATGCAGACCATCCTCGACATGACCCTTCTAGGCGCTGCGGTTGAGCTCAACAGCTGGTTTATGGGTGCGAACATCCCCGGCAAGGCGCACGCGCCCCTTCACTATTTTGGTGGTGCTGCCGGTTACTTTGATGAGCTGAACAAATCAATTGCGGGCGGGTTTGAAGGATTCACCTTTGCACGTACGCCGGCAGCTGTTTTGGCGTAGACAAAACACTTGTTTTCGCGAGCAAATGCTCGCATATTTGAAACTGAAGATAAAAAAGCTGGGTGGATTGAGGATGAATAAGGGCAAACCTGGCTCATCGCAGTACTGCGCGCATTTCAAGTTGATGTTTGCGACCGGAATTGCGCTTGGCGCGCTGATTTCCGGGGTATATTAGGACATAACATCCCGCCGCGAACATGGTGGCGATGGTGCCGATCAGCTGGTTACCGATTATTACGACAAATATCCCGAAATCGACACGGCATGATTGGAGCGGCGACGGTCGGGTAGCTCTACACGGTCTAGTCATGCCAGCTCGCCTCGATGCTACGCGACGAGGCCGGGCGCTATGGCGTTGAGCCTGATGGAGCTTTCGGGCGGGCTGCTGACCGACTGGCCGCTCGCCTTTTGCTCGGCGACGTGGACGGACTGCGCGCTGCTGGTCAACCAGGTCGTCGCGCAGACGGTCAAGATGATCCTCACGATGACGCGGCCGCATGTTCGCTTCGGGACCGGTCAGCAGTGTCCAGTTCCCGCCCGACGCTGCGTTGTCTGGCAAATGCCCGGAGCGACCAATTTATCGAGAAACCTTGCCAAACACTAATTGCGGCAGGTGTAGCACAAACTATCAAAATCACCCGCGACGGCCTCTAGCGGGCATATTTGGCGTAAAATCTCTGTCGCGGATTAGCACAGTGATTAGCACACAAGCGCACTTTGGATCGATCCATATTCCTTATACAAATCAATATTCTATGTAATTTACTACCTAACTCAAAAGCGATTCAAAATCCCGTTCCGCAAGGAGTGTGGGTTCGATTCCCACCGCCCGCACCATCCATGATAGCAGGCTTTGATAAGTCCACCGCACGTGGGACATAATTGGGCTTATATTGTAATCGCCGAGAGACCGTCGTTTTGTGCGGTGATGGAATGCTCGGCCGTTGTATGTCATATCCATAGTCAGGTCGACCAACGCCCAACAACGATCAAGTGACTAGCCTCGAGAGGGATTATCTATGGCTTTACGAGAAGCGCGTGCTTTCTGCCGCATTTGCCTCGGTCATTGTGGCATGAAGCTGACCGTTGACGACGAAACGAACAGGATTGTCGACATCCGCGGCGACAAGGACCATCCGCTTACCAGGGGCTATGCTTGCTTCAAGGGCCTTCAGGCGAAGGAATCTCATCATGATGAGGGGAGGCTTCTCCACCCCCTGAAGCGAAACGCCGAGGGGGGCTATGACCGCATCCCGCTGGAGGAGGCACTCGATGAGATCGCTGCGAGAATGGCGGCTATTGGCAAGAAATATGGCGCGGATGCCATCGGCACCTATTTCGGCAACGGCGCCAGTTTCAACTCGACGTCTTTCTCGTTTCAGGGCAGTTTCATGGATGCGATCGGCTCTGTATCACGGTACTCTGCTTACACTATCGATCAATCCTGCAAAACCTTGTCCTTCGAACGGATGGGCGGGTGGGCCGGTGGCAACGTGCAAATCGAGCAAAGCGATGTGATCATGCTGATCGGTACGAATCCGGTCCTGTCGCACCAACTGCTCGGCTTTCTTGCCTCAGACCCTTCCAGAAAGCTCAAAGAGCACCGCGCCCGCGGCCTGAAGGTTATCACCGTTGATCCCCGCCGGACCGAAACATCCTATTATTCCGACCTTGCGGTTCAGCCCTATCCTGGCTTTGATTCGGCAATCCTTGCTTCCCTCATCCGCCTGATCATTGCCGAAGGCTGGCACGACTCCGAGTTTTGCGAACGCTATGTTGGCTCCTCGTCAATGGCTCGGCTTCGCGAGTCGATCGAGCCATTCAAGGACTGCGAGGTAGAGGCACTTTCCGGGTTGCAACCGGGCGACATTCGGCGGGTCGCAGAGATGTTTGCGCGGGATGCGACCCAAGGCCGCGCCTACACTGGAACCGGTCCCAGTATGGCGCCTCACTCAAACATGACGCAGCATCTGGCCGACTGCTTGAATGTCGTGTGCGGTCGCTTTACCCGGCCTGGCGATACGGTAATCAGCGTCGACATGCTGACGCCTTCCGGGCCATTCTACGCAGAGGTCATTCCACCGCCGCGCACGTCCTGGAAAGCACCGCCCAGCCGAATTCGCGGCGTCGGTATCCTGGCGGGCGAAAAGACCACCGGCACGCTGCCAGATGAAATCCTCACCCCGGGACCCGGGCAGATAAAATGCCTGATCTCGTGCGGCGGCAACATCACCAGCCTGATGCCGGACCAGCAAAAAGCGGTTAAGGCTTATCAGTCGCTCGAACTGACAGTCGTGGTCGATCCGTACATGAGCAACTCCGCGCGCCTGTCCGACTATGTCATTCCGCCGCGCGCGATGTATGAGCGGGCCGATCTGCCGGTTAGCGCCTACGGGTTTGCCTTTTTTCCCGCTCCCTGGGTGCAATATTCGCCGCAAATTCTGGATGTTCCAGAGGATTCGGAACTTACAGAGGAGTGGTACTTCTTCTGGGCCCTGGCCAAGCGGTTGGGTAAATCGATCCAATACGAGGGCGTACAACTCGATATGGAAACGGCGCCGACGCTGGACGAATTGCTGGAATCACGCGCCAAACATCCGCTAGCGCCACTGGACGAGATCAAAAAGCACCCGTCTGGCAAGATTTTCTACGAAGCGCAGGATAAAGTCCTGCCGCCTCGGCCGGACGCCACCGCGCAATTCGATGTAATTCCCGATGATGTCGCAGAGGAGCTCTCGGAAATCGCTCGCGAGGTGCGGCGAACGGCGCAAGGCCATCTGAGTAACGGCAAAAATTTCACCCACGTGCTTTCGTCGCGGCGAATGCGCAACGTCTACAACACGATAGGCATGTTCCTCCCCTCGACGCGCAAGCGCAACGCCTACAACCCCGCGTACCTGAACCCCGACGACCTTGCTCAACTCGGGCTGAAGGACGGGGATCGCATCCAGATATCGTCCGATCACGGGAAAGTTGTGGCGATCGTGGAGGCAGATCCGAGTTTGCGCCCTGGCGTCGTGTCGATGGCGCACGGCTGGGGCAAGTTGCCCGCGGAAGATGCCGACGTCGCGCTGCATGGGACCTCTGTGAACATGTTGATCAGCACTGAGACCAACGTGGAGCCGATCAATGCCATGCCGCGCATGTCCGGAGTTCCGGTAAATATCGCGCCAACCAACTTGTGGCACGCAGCATAAAAATTACGCGGC
>JANMCD010000247.1:0-7506 GCA_031360905.1 Novosphingobium sp. | reverse complement strand
GCACGGCGTTTCTGTCACTTTGCAAGACGGCCAGCACCTCACCGGCAGTCTGCTGGTGGCCGCCGAAGGCCGCCAGTCGCCCACCCGCGAGGAGGCGGGCTTCGCACTCGCCCGCTGGGATTACCGCCACCGCGCGCAGGTTACGGCGCTCACTCACGAGAAACCGCACGGCAATGTCGCCTGGGAGATTTTCTACCCCGCCGGGCCGTTCGCCTTGCTGCCGCTGCTCGATACGCCGGAGGGCAAGCACCGTTCGGCGCTGGTGTGGACGGTGCCGGAAAAGGACGCCGCCGGCTGGGCCGCGCTGTCAGACCGCGCCTTCCTCGCCGAGGTGCAGTTGCGGGTGGCGGACATTCTCGGCACGGTCGAGCTGGCCGCACCGCGCACCACCTATCCGCTCGCCTTTCACCATTCGCGGCACTTCGTCGAGGACCGGCTGGCGCTGGTCGGTGACGCCGCGCACGGCATGCATCCGATCGCCGGGCAGGGACTCAATCTTGGCCTGCGCGATGTCGGCGCATTGGTCGAAGTGTTGAGCGAAGGCCAGCGGCTTGGCCTGGAGCCAGGCGACGCGCAACTGCTCGCCCGCTATGAGCGCTGGCGCAGCCTCGATGCATTCAGCGTGATGGCGGCGACCGACAGCATCACTCGCCTGTTCGGCGTGCCAGGCCGCTTGCCCTCGGCAATCCGCCGGCTCGGCATGGGCGCGGTGCAGCGCATGCCCGCACTCAAGCGCTTTTTCATGGACGAGGCGCGCGGCGTTTCGGGGAGCCTGCCGGAATTGCTGCGGGGTTGATTCCCTTCTCGAAAGCGGGAGGGGGTAAGTAAAATCAAACCCCCGGAACCCCGACCATCGGCGGTTCGACCAATGGGCTTAATTGTTCTACCGCCGCGCCATCGCCATCCCGCAGCCGTCGCGGCTCCAGCATGGCGGTGGTCTCGATCAGGTCGAGCGCGCGCTGGACGGCGTCGTAACGCCGCGCTGATCCGATCCACGGCCCCGCGACGCTGGCACCCGGCAGCTGCTCGACTTCGGCGATGGCCTCGGTGACCTTGCCCGAGCCGAGCAACAGCTTGGCGTGCTCGATGCGGTCCTGGGGGCGGCTAAGCGGCTCACTGACCCGGCGAATGACGAACAGGCTGGCGAATTCGCGCTTTACTTTCGACCAGCTGTCTTCGCTCCGGTCGATACCGGTAAGCTTGGGGGTAAGTATAGTAAGCTCGCTGCTGAGTTGGTCAAGCGTCACGGGTGCATACGCGGCCTCGATCAGGGTCTCGACCGCATTGGGCTGGGCATCGGCAAAGCGCAGGCGGAGTTGGTCCTCAAGATAGCCGAGTGGCGCGCCGCGATCGAGCGTGCGGCGGGCCGCGAAGGCGATGAGCAGTCCCTCGGCCCGCGCGGCATTGCCGGTTGCGGCCTCAGCCCGAAGGCCCAGCCGCGAGAGCCGTTCTTCGAGCAGCGCCATGCGGGTTTCAAGACCAGCCGCCAGCATGGCGGGCGGCGTTGCCTGAATGGCAGCCTGCGGCACACTGGGTGCGGCGCTTTCGGCACTGCGCACCGGCGCTGCGGGAGGTCTGCCGCCGAGCAGCATACCGAGTTCGCGCTCGACATCGGGATAGCGGAACGCGGCCAGGGCGATGGCGAGTACGATCAGCAGCAGTACGACCAGCGCCCACAGCAGCCGGCGCCCGGTGCGGCGGCCGGGCGGGGCGGGGGGCAGCGGGCGGTCGTCGGTGAGATCGTCCTGCATCAAACCTGCTGTGGCATGGCTGTCATCCGGCAAGGTCTGGCACATCTCCCCCGCCAATTCCAGCAGCGCGTGATCGTTGGGCGCAGCGGCCGCGGTCACGGCGGCCCAGCCATCGCCGACCGCAGCCGCAATACGTGGTCCCAAAGCAGCGAAGGCGATGAGGCGGCGGGGAATGGCATGGGTGTCGCATAGCCCGGCAAAGTAATGCGCGGCCTCGGCGGAATGGAGCAAAACCACGCATGGTTTCTTGAGCAGGGCCGCCAGTTCCGCCGGCATTGGTTGCGCTTCGCTGGCATAGACGATGCGTTCGGACAATGTCACGCCCGGGGAGGGAGCGAGGGCCACCCGCTTTTGCCCGGCTAGGCGAAGCAGTCGCCGGTGGTCGGGTTTGAGCGTGCCAAGCAGCGCCTGCAGCCCGCCTTCGCCGGTGGCGACGACATCGAGCCCGGCCGCGCGCGCCGCCTCGGCGGTTGTCTCGCCCACTGCATAGGCCGGCGTGCCGCGCCAATCGGCCAGCGCACCGCCCCCATGGCGCAGAGCATTGGCGCTGCCGATCAGCAGCGCGTCGAAGCTGTCGCGCGGCGGCGCTTCCCAGGCGAGCGGACGCACGGCGAACAGCGGGAAGCCATGCGCGTCGAAGTGCAGATCGCGCGCCGCCGCCAGGGTGGCATCGCAGCCCGGCTGCGGGCGGATGACGATCAGCGGGATCATGCGGGCGGCGAATGCGGCCCGGTGAAGTGGACGGTGATGGCGGCGGGGGCACGCGCCAGCAGGTCGACCGCCAGCGCCGCCGGGGCGCTGTCGTCGCCGGGGACAAAGCGCGCCTCACCGTCGCAGCGCTCGGTTCCGTCCGGGCTGAACAGCGCCGCGCGCAGGATCAGCATGCCGCCCTCCGCCGTGGTCAGCACCGCGACCGGGCTGTGGCAATTGCCGCCGAGCGCCGCCAGTAGCGCGCGCTCGGCCATGACCGCGGCGCGGCTTGGCGCGTCGTCGATCGCGGCGAGCAGGGCGCGGATCGCGGCGTCGTCGGCGCGGCATTCGATTCCTATCGCGCCCTGACCCGGTGCGGGCAGCCACTCCTCGGCCGGGAGCGGGTGGCCAGTGCCGGTTTCGCCCAGCCGATTGAGACCGGCGGCGGCAAGCAAGGTCGCATCGGCCTCGCCCGCTGCCAGTTTCGCGATCCGGGTGCCGACATTGCCGCGAAACGGCACGATCCGGCAGTCGGGCCGGACATGGAGCAATTGCGCCGCCCGGCGCGGCGCGCTGGTGCCGACCCGCGCGCCCTGCGGCAGCGCGGCGATGGTGGCGGCGCCGACCAATACGTCGCGGACATCCTCGCGTGGTAGCACGGCGGCAATCGAAATTCCGGCCGGGCGGATGGTTTCTACGTCTTTCAGCGAATGCACCGCGAAATCGATCTCGCCGGCCAGCAGCTGTGCATCCAGTTCCCTGGTCCACAGCGCCTTGCCGCCGATCTCGGCCAGCGGCCGGTCCTGGATGCGGTCACCGCTGGCGGTGACCTGAACAAGTTCGACATCCTGTTCGGCAAAGCCATGCGCCGCGATCAGCCGCGCCCGCGCTTCCTCGGCCTGCGCGAGCGCGAGCGGCGAGCGGCGGGTGCCGAGGCGCAGGGGGCCAGGGCGCAAGGGGCGAGGCGAATGGCGCGCATTCATGGGCTGCTTGTGTTAGGGTCCAATCTCTCTAAGTGAAAGCGGGGATGGCACTCGTTCTGGGCATTGAATCGTCGTGTGACGAAACCGCCGCTGCGCTGGTCACCGGCGAGCGGGTGATCCTGGCGCAGCGCATCGCTTCGCAGGACGAGGCGCACCGGCCCTATGGCGGCGTCGTGCCCGAAATCGCCGCGCGCGCCCATGCCGAGCTGCTCACTCCGCTGATTGCCGGCACGCTCGCCGATGCAGGGCTGACCCTGGCCGATGTCGACGCCGTCGCCGCGACTGCCGGGCCGGGGCTGATCGGCGGGGTGATGGTCGGCCTCGTCACTGCCAAGGCGCTGGCAATGGCGGGCGACAAGCCGCTGATCGCGGTCAATCATCTGGAGGGCCATGCCCTGTCGCCCCGGCTGGCCGATGCCTCGCTGGAGTTTCCCTATCTGCTGCTGCTGGTCTCGGGTGGGCATTGCCAGCTGCTGGTGGTCGAGGGGGTGGGACGCTACCGCCGCCTTGCCACGACCATCGACGATGCGCTGGGCGAGGCGTTCGACAAGACCGCCAAGATTCTCGGGCTTGGCTATCCCGGGGGCCCGGCGGTGGAGCGGCTGGCGGCGGAGGGGAACGCCAAAGCGGTGCCCTTGCCGCGCCCGCTGCTGGGCAGGGCCGAGCCGCATTTCTCGTTTGCCGGGCTCAAGAGTGCGGTGATGCGGGCCAAGCAGGGTGGCGACTATACCGACGCGGATATCGCCGCCTCGTTCCAGCAGGCCGCAATCGACTGCGTGATCGACCGCACCCGCCGCGCGTTGGCCCATGCGGGCGAGGTCAGCGCGCTCGTGGTCGCAGGCGGGGTCGCCGCCAACCGCGCCGTCCGCGCCGCGCTCGAAGCCCTCGCCGCAGAGGCCGGCCTGCGCTTTGCCGCCCCGCCGCTGCCGCTGTGCACCGATAACGCCGCGATGATCGCCTGGGCGGGGATCGAGCGGCTTGCTCTGGGCCAGAACGATCCGCTCGATTTCGCCGCACGGCCGCGCTGGCCGCTCGACGATACCGCCGAGCCGGTGCGCGGGGCAGGGGTCAAGGCATGACCCTTCGACAAGCTCAGGGTAAGCGGCGGGTAGGCATCATCGGAGCCGGCGCCTGGGGCACGGCGCTGGCGCAGGCGCTGGCGAGCGACGGCAGCGCGGTGACGATCTGGGCGCGCGAGCCGGACCTGGTCGCCGAAATCAACGCGCACCGCAGCAACAGCCTGTTCCTGCCGAGCGCCAACCTTGCGCCGACGATCCGCGCGACCAATGCGATTGCCGATGTGGCGGAGCTACCGGTGCTGCTCGCCGTCGTGCCCGCGCAGTTCCTCGCCTCCGTCCTCGCCGCCCTGCCGGACGCCCCGCGCGATCTGGTGCTTTGCGCCAAGGGCATCGAGGCGGGCAGCGGCCGGCTGATGAGCGATGTCGCCGCCGATGCCGCGCCCGGCGCCAGCCTCGCGGTATTGTCCGGGCCGACCTTCGCGCATGAAGTCGCCGCCGGGCTGCCGACCGCGGTCACGCTCGCCTGCGCTGGGTTTGAGGCGCAGTGGCGGCGGCTCTCGCCGCTGATCGCCCGGCCAGCGCTGCGGCCGTATTATTCCGACGATCTGATCGGTGCCGAGATCGGCGGTGCGGTGAAGAACGTGCTCGCCATCGCCTGCGGCGTGGTCGAGGGGCTGAGGCTCGGCCAGAACGCCCGCGCCGCCCTGATCGCGCGCGGCTATGCCGAGATGCTGCGCTTTGGCCTGGCGCGCGGCGCGCGGGGCGAGACGCTGGCCGGGCTGTGCGGGCTCGGCGATCTGGTGCTGACCTGTTCGTCCACCGCCAGCCGCAATTTCTCGCTGGGCAAGGCGCTGGGCGGTGGAATGAGCGCGGCGGAGGCGCTGTCTGGCAAGACCAGCGTCGCCGAGGGTGCAGCCACCGCGCCGGTGCTGGCGGAGCTGGCGCGGCGCGACGGGATCGACATGCCGATCGTCGAGGCGGTGTGCCGGCTGCTGGCGGGTGAGGCGCCTGCGGGCGCGGTGGTGGCCGATCTGCTCGCCCGGCCGCTCAGGGCCGAACAGGGCAGCGCACCTTGAGCGAGGCTTCCGCGCGCGCCGATATCGCCGCGATCGCCAAGGGCGGCCGCACCAATCTGCTGGGCTTCCCGCTGCGGCTGCTGGCGCGGCTTCCGTTCCTGTTCATCGCCGGCCGCCTCTACGGCGAAGTCGCGCTCGGCCGCTTCGCCTCGGCGCTGGTGATCGTCGAGTTCATCGGCCTGGTGAGCTCGGTCGGCCAGAAGCGCGGCCTCGCCCGGCGGCTGACCGAGGGGGATCAACCCCCGGCGAATGCGGTGGCCGATGCCATGTTGCTGACCCTGATCGTCGGCTCTTGCGCGGCCGGGGCGCTGTTCCTGTTTCCCGCGCCGATGTTCCCGAGCGGGGTCTATTCGCGCTACGATCTGCTGTTGCCGCTGGCGATCTTGCCGCTTGCCCTGACCGACATTGCGCTGGCCGCGCTCGCTTACCGGTTCGATATCGCCACCACCGTGCGCGCTCGCTCGGTGATCGAACCATGGACCCTGTCGATCTCGGCCGCCGTGTTCTTTGTATTGGCGCCGACCGGCGGGCTGTCGTTGGCGTTCATCCTCTCGAGCCTGACCGCCGCGGTTGCCGCGCTGATCCCGCTGCTGCGCAGCTACGGATTGCCGCACGGCTGGCGGCCCAATCCGCTGCGGCTTTATGGACTCGCCCGGGCAAATTTTCCGCTGGCGATTGCCGAGGGCATCGAGTGGGGCTCGCGCCGGCTCGATATCGCCATCCTCGGCCTGTTCGCCTCGCCCGCCGCAGTCGGCATCTATTACGTCGCGCAGCAGGTCGCCAGCCTGCCGCAGAAGCTACGGACCAGCTTCGAGCCGATCCTCGGGCCGGTGATCACCCGCAGCCTCAAGGATCGCAATTACAAAGCGATAGCACTGCAAGTGTGCCAGGTTGGCTTCTGGATCACCGCCGCGCAGACCGGGATCGCGCTAGCGCTGGGGATACCGGGCGAGGGCGTGATGGGGCTGATGGGACCGGCGTTCGTCGGCGGCACCGGCGCGCTGATCTTCCTGCTCGCCGCCGAAGTCGTCGCGGCAACCGCGGTGGTGAGCGAGGCGGCGCTGATCTACGTCGCCCGGATGCGGAACCTGATGATTTCGCTGGCGACCATCGCGCTGCAGGCGGGGCTGACAATCGGCGGGATGCTGCTGGTCGACCAGTATGACCTGGGCCAGTCCTACCGCGCGGCGGCGGCGGCCATCGCGCTGATGCTGTCGCTCGGGGTGGCCTCGCTGATCAAGGCGCGGCTGCTGTCGCACTGTCTGGGTGAGCCGATCAACAATTGGCGCTGGGGCCTGGTCTATGCAGTTGCGCCGGCGGTTGTGGTCGGCTGGCTGGCGACGCAATATCTGCCCGAATGGGCTGAGCTGGCCTTTGGCATTCCCGCGATCCTGATCGTTTATTGCTGGACGATCTGGAACAAGGGCTTTGGCCCCGAGGACCGGGTACTATTTCGGCGCAATGTTGCTGGCGATGTCCCGGCGGCGTGAGCGGGTGCCGCAATTGCGCTTCAATCCGGCGCAAACGTAATCTAACGGGGACCGATGAACAGCCACCGTCTCAGCCTGATCTTTGCCGGAGGATTTGCCACGGCGGTGATCGCCTTTGCTTCGTCCATGGCGCCTTCAACGCCCATGCCCTGGCTGCCAGCGACTGCAATGCTGCTGGGCACCTACGCAGCGGGACTGGGGATTGGCCGACTGATCTGGAAACGGGGAGGTTAGGCGGTGCTCGCAATAATCGAAGCCAACTGGCTGGCGTTTGCGCTGGCGCTAATCATCGGCCTGCTGGTCTCCTGGTGGCTGCTGCGCCAGGACGGCGGTAAGGTCCGCGAGCGCTACCGCGCGTCCGACGCGCTGGATGAAGGTGCCGCGCCCGCCACGCGCAACCAGGCGCTGATCGATGCGCCGCCGGCAGCCGTGACCGCCGCTGCCTTCGCCGATACCGGGCCGGATATATTCGCCGGCATCGGCGAGTCGGTCGCCGC
>JANMCD010000241.1:0-6267 GCA_031360905.1 Novosphingobium sp. | reverse complement strand
TCGTCCGTGCCGACTATGCCAAACACCGAAAGCCGGTCATGGCCGCGCTGGAGGATGCGATCGTCTGCCGCACCGGTCAGCACCTTCTCCAGATAGCCAAGACCGAAGCTTTGCCCGGTGCGGTAGACCGCGGAGAGCAGCTTGCGCGCCGTCACCGTCGCGTCGGTTACACCCGGCGCGTCGAGGCAATTGTCGCAGTTGCCGCAGCGCGCCGGCGGGTCTTCGCCGAAATGGCGCAGCAGCAGTGCGCGGCGGCATTCCCCGGTCTCTACCAGGGTGGATAAGGCATCGAGCCGGGTCCGCTCGCCGGTGCGGCGCGATTCGTCGAGTTCCGTCAGCCGCTGACGGGCGAGAGCAAAGTCGCTCGCGGCCCACAGCATCACGGCGATGGCATCGTCGCCGTCGCGCCCGGCGCGGCCGGTTTCCTGATAATAGGCCTCGATCGACTTGGGTATGCCGGCGTGGGCAACGAAGCGCACGTCCGGCTTGTCGATGCCCATGCCGAAAGCGACGGTGGCGACCATCACCATGTCTTCCGACGCCACGAAAGCGGCCTGGTTGGCGGCGCGGGTCTGCGGATCGAGCCCGGCGTGATAGGGCAGCACCGGGCGGCCAGTCGCGGCGGCGAGTTTCTCCGCCAGCTCCTCCACCTTGCGGCGGGTCGGCGCATAGACGATCCCCGGCCCCGGCTGTTCGCCGAGCAGCACGCGCAGCTGGCGCAGTGCATTGTCGCGGTGGCGGATGGCATAGCGGATATTGGGCCGATCAAAGCCCGCGATGATCAACCCGTCGTCGGGGATGCCGAGCTGGGCAAGGATGTCGGCCCTGGTATGCGCATCGGCGGTGGCGGTGAGGGCGAGGCGCGGGACGTGGGGGAAGGCGTCCATCAGCGGCCTGAGCGCGCGATAATCGGGGCGGAAGTCATGCC
Organism: Novosphingobium sp.; assembly: GCA_031360905.1. Classification (GTDB taxonomy): domain Bacteria; phylum Pseudomonadota; class Alphaproteobacteria; order Sphingomonadales; family Sphingomonadaceae; genus Novosphingobium. Next base: position 5,339 of record JANMCD010000241.1, on the reverse strand, counting down.
CCCATTCCGAGACGCAATGCGCCTCGTCGATGGCGAACAGATTGATTGGAGCATGGGCCGGGGCCTCTGCCAGAAGCGCGCGGAAATGCCCCTGCGAGGCTCGCTCGGGCGCGACATAAAGCAAGTCAAGCTCCCCGCCGCGGAAGCGCGCGGTGGTTGCCTCCCGGTCCGTGTCGGCGCTAGTCAGCGACGCCGCCCGGATGCCGTTGGCCTGGGCCCCGCGCAGCTGGTCGTGCATCAGCGCGATCAGCGGGGAGATCACCAGGCAGGTGCCTTGGCTCATCACCGCCGGCAACTGATACGTCAGCGATTTGCCCGCACCTGTCGGCATCACCGCGAGCGTCGAGCGCCCGGCGAGCACCCGGTTCACGACGTCGGCCTGCACGCCGCGAAAGCTGCTGAAGCCAAAAGTGGCGTGGAGGGTGTCGAGGGGGGAGGACATGGCAATCACGCCGGGCTTATGGCAGATCGGCGCGGAACCGGAAGGGAGCGAATGGGCATGTCGTCAGGAAATCCCGCGTCGCGGTATTCACTGGCGCTGCAATGTCGGCACCGCTGGCAATCTGGGCCGCACCCTTGACCAGCTAGCAGCGGGAGGGGATTGCACCCCGCCCGCCTTCCCGCCAAAAGCCGCGCGGATGGCTTCGCTGCGCAATCTCCCCACCAACCTGGCGGCGCACCCCCGCTGGTGCGCGCTGGCGCTTGGCGCGCTGGCGGCTTGCGGCTTTCAGCCGCTGGCGCTGTGGCCGCTAACGCTGCTGGCGATGGCCGGGCTGATCGGACTGATTGCGCGCGCGGGAAGCTGGAAGCAGGCGGCGCTGCTTGGCTGGTTGTTCGGCGCGGGCCATTTCAGCCTCAGCAACAACTGGATCGCCACCGCCTTCACCTATCAGGCGAACATGCCGGCCTGGCTGGGGTGGATCGCGGTGGTGGTGATGTCGCTTTACCTTGCGGTCTTTCCGGCGCTGGCGGCACTGGGCGCGTGGATAGTCGCGCGGCGCAATAATGGCGAGCGGCGGCTGGTACTCATCCTCGCCTTCGCCGCCAGCTGGATCGTGACGGAGTGGCTTAGAAGCTGGGTGTTCACCGGATTTGCCTGGAACCCGCTGGCGATGGCCGCGCTAGGGCCGTTCGCGCGGCCGGGGCTGGCCGGAATTGCGGGTTGGCTAGGCACATACGCCCTTTCCGGCGTGGTTGTTCTCCTCGCCGGTGCCTGGCTGGTGGCGCTACGGCGGGCCAAGCCGGACTGGCGTACCGCCTTACTGGTCCTCGCGCCGGTCCTGCTGCTGCTCCAGCCCGGAGCGGTGCGGGATAGCGAAACTGCGAGCGGCCTGCCTTTCACCCTTGTTCAGCCCGATGTCCGGCAGGAAGTGCTCGACAATCCCGCCCATTGGGAGAGCCAGTTCGTCAAAACCGCTTGGCTTTCCCGGGCCACAGTACCCACCGCCCGGCGCTTAGTACTGTGGCCGGAATCCGGTATCCCCGATTATCTGCGAGGCGGCTATCCCTCGCGGGTTTATGCCGACTCAACCTATGCCGGCGATCCGGGCCTCGCGCGGCAGCGGATTGGCCGGGTGATCGGTCCGGGCAGCCTGCTGCTCACCGGCGCGGTCGATCTCGAAATGCGCGGCGGCACTGTGGTCGCCGCACGCAATGCGATTACCGCGATCGATACCGAGGGGCGGATTCGCGGCGGTTACGCCAAGGCGCATCTGGTGCCCTACGGGGAATATTTGCCGCTGCGACCGCTGCTCGAGCCGCTTGGCATCTCGCGGCTGGTGCCGGGAATGCTAGATTTCTGGCCCGGCCCCGGCCCGCGTACTGTCGACCTGGGAGAGTGGGGCAAGGCGGGGATGCAAATCTGCTACGAGATCGTGTTTTCCGGCCAGGTGGTGGATCGCAACAACCGCCCTGACTACATCTTCAACCCGTCAAACGATGGCTGGTTCGGCAGCTGGGGTCCGCCGCAGCACCTGGCGCAGGCCAGGATGCGGGCGATCGAGGAGGGATTGCCGGTGCTGCGCTCGACCACCACCGGGATCAGCGCAGTGATCGACGCCGACGGGGTCGTCCGCCAACACATCCGCCGCCACATCGCCGCGCGGCTCGACGGGATCATTCCCCCCGCCCATGGCCCGACCCTGTTCGCATGGCTGGGCAATGTGCTTCCGCTTGGCTGGGCAGCAATTCTTCTTGTCGCGGCACTGGTTGCCATGCGCCGCCGCGGGGGCTAAAGCGCGCATCACATAAAGATTTCTTTATATGAGTGGGTCCATGCGCAGCGAATACCTCTTCACCTCCGAAAGCGTTTCCGAAGGCCATCCCGACAAAGTCTCGGACCAGATCAGCGACGCAATTGTCGATCTGTTCCTGTCCAAGGACCCCGAGGCACGCATTGCCTGCGAAACTTTGACGACCACCCAACTGGTGGTGCTGGCGGGCGAAATCCGCTGCAAGGGTGTCTACGAGAACAACGAATGGGCGCCCGGCGCAAGAGAAGAGATCGAGCGGGTGGTACGCCAGACCGTCAGGGAAATCGGCTATGAGCAAGTCGGCTTCCACTGGGAAACGCTGACCTTGCTCAACAATCTTCACGGCCAGTCCGCCGACATCGCGCAGGGCGTCGACGCCGGCAGCAACAAAGATGAAGGTGCCGGCGATCAGGGGATCATGTTCGGCTACGCCACCGACGAAACCCCGGACCTGATGCCCGCGACGCTATATTACAGCCACAAAATCCTCGAGCGCATGGCGGCGGATCGCCACTCCGGTGCGGCGCCGTTCCTTCAACCGGACGCCAAAAGCCAGGTGACGCTGCGCTATCAGGGAAGCCTGCCGGTTGCCGCTACGGCCATCGTTGTCTCGACCCAGCACAAAGCTGGCTATGACGAGGGCGAAAAGGAAGCCGAACTTCACGCTTACGTGAAACGCGTGGTCGCGCAGATCCTGCCGCCGGTACTGCTGCGCGAAACCGAATATCACATCAACCCGACGGGCAGCTTCGAGATCGGCGGGCCGGACGGCGATGCAGGGCTTACTGGCCGTAAGATCATTGTCGACACCTATGGCGGCGCGGCCCCGCATGGCGGCGGTGCGTTCAGCGGAAAGGACCCGACCAAGGTCGATCGCTCGGCAGCCTACGTCGCGCGGTATCTGGCGAAAAACATCGTCGCCGCCGGCCTGGCGACGCGCTGCACCATTCAGCTGGCCTATGCCATCGGCGTATCGAAGCCGCTGTCACTCTACGTCGATACGCATGAAACCGGGAAAGTCAGCGACGATGCGATCGAAGCGGCGATCATGAAAATCGGCAAACTCGGCGGCCTCACCCCTCGCGCGATCCGCACCCATCTCGGGCTCAACAAGCCGATCTACCGCAAGTCGGCTGCCTATGGGCATTTCGGCCGCATGCCCGAGGGAGATTTTTTCCCGTGGGAGCGTACCGACCTGGTGGACGATCTGACGGCCGCGCTGGCGGTGAGCCTGGCGAGTTCGCCGGTCAACTGAGTTCATCTTCGTAACATCGTCCCTCCCTCGCCTTGACCGCTGGCAGCGCGGCTAGTTCACCGGCGCGGTGAAGCTGAAATCGACCATGATTTCGCCCGAGATCGCCTCAAGCGCAGTCTGCACTTCGTCGGACGTCACGCCGGGGGGAATGCTGAGCCGGGCGCTGGCGCGGAACAGACGTTCGCCCGACCAGGCGCCGTTTTCGGTGCGGGTTGCGAAATCCTCGATATTGACGTCCAATCGGGCGAGCACACCGGTAACCTCGCGGACGATGCCCGGCCGGTCCTGCCCGACCAGTTCGAGTGACAGAATCGCTCCGCTGGGCGGCGGCTCATCCCCGGCCGGGACCAGCGCGACCTGCAGGCCAAGCGCATCGACGCGCCGGATCGCCTGCTCGAATCCGGGCAGTTGTTCGGCGTCGATCTCCACCAGCACCGAGCCGACATATTTGCCGCCAAGCCGGCTGAGATGGCTCTCCAGCCAGTTGCCGCCGGCCGCCAGCACCGCCTCGGCCAGCGACCGCGTGAGGCCGGGCCGGTCGCTGCCGGCTGCGGAAAGGATAACTCTCGCTTTCATCGCCATGGTTCCCGGATACCCGCAACGGCTGTCCAACAGGCTTTCCCATGGGCTAGATGGTATGGGCAGCAAGTCAATGCTATCCGGCCCGGCTTTATGCCGGACACCATTTGCGTCACCCCCTGGCGCACCGAATTCGGTGCGACGCTGCGACTAGCGACACCGCTGGCGCTGGCCAATATCCTGCAGATGGCGGTTTATGCGGTGGACGTGATCTTCGTTGCGCGGCTGGGGCAGGAGGCGCTGGCGGCGGCGAGCCTCGCGACTTCGCTATTCGGGCTGATTGTCTGGACCTTCTCGGCCCTCACGGGTGCCGTCGCGCCGCTGATTGCCGCCGAACTGGGACGCGGGCGTCATGCGGTGCGCGAAGTGCGGCGCAGTGTGCGCATGGCGCTTTGGCTCGCGGTTGCAACCGGACTGGCTGGCATGGGCCTGTGTCTCCTTGCCGAGCCGCTGATGCGGGCGACCGGTCAGGACGCGCGCGTTTCCACTCTTGCCGGCGGTTTCATCATGGTGCTGTCATTCAGCCTGATCCCGATGATTGCCGCCAACGTGCTGCGGACGCTGGTGTCGGCGATCGGCCGTCCGATATTCGCCACCGCCATTTCCGCGCTCGCCATTGGCGTCAATGCCCTGGGCAACTGGGTGCTGGTGTTCGGCAATCTTGGCGCGCCGGCACTCGGCCTCACGGGTTCGGCGCTGTCGACCATCTTCACATCCATCGTCACGCTCGCCGCCTATGGCCTTGCCATCCAGCGCGACAGGCGGCTTCGGCGCTACCACATCTTTGGCCGCTGGTGGCGGCCGGAATGGGTGCGCCTGCGCGAGATCCTGCGCCTCGGCACGCCGATCGCGATGATCGCGGTGGCCGAGGGCGGCTTTTTCGGCAGCGCCGCCTTTCTTATGGGCCGCATCGGCCCGGCTGAGCTTGCCGCCCATGCCATTGCCCTTCAGGTTGCCCTTCTATTTTTCCAGATTCCGTTCGGCATGGCCCAGGCGGCGACAATCCGGGTCGGATATTTTTTCGGCGCTGGCGACGTGGCAGCAATTGGCCGAGCAGGATGGGCGGCAGTGGCCAGCTGCCTGCTGTTCCAGATGATCGGCGCGGGCGTGATGCTTCTTGCCCCACGAGCCGTGTTGTCGATCTATGTCGATACGCGCTTGCCTGGCAACGCCGCCATGGTGGCTTTTGCGGTCCAGTATCTGGCAGTCGCGGCGGCGTTCCAGCTGTTCGACGGCATTCAGGCGGTCGCCGC
>JANMCD010000207.1:0-8695 GCA_031360905.1 Novosphingobium sp. | reverse complement strand
TCTTACTTCGTCAAACCGGTCGAGGTCTGCAAAGCATCCGTTTTGGTCACGCGCGACGGTTCGGACCGCATTCAGGCGTTTCACAATGTTTGCAAGCATCGCGGCAATCTGGTGGCACTGCAAGAATCCGGAAAGCAAAGCCGCTTCACCTGCGCCTATCATGGCTGGACGTACAAAAACGATGGCGAGGTTTTAAGTATTCCCGATCAGAAAAGCTTCTTTGATCTGGACAAGAAAAGTTGCGGGCTTACAAAAATCGCGACCGATGTCTGGGAAGGCTGGATCTTCATCAATTTCCAGAAAGAGCCCGAAATTTCGCTGACCGATTTTATGGGCGATTATGGCAGGGTGTTCGCGGGAATTCCCTATACCAATCTAGAGCAAGAGCTCGTCATCGAGGCTCGGTTGCAATGTAACTGGAAGCTGATCGCTGACGCCTTTGCGGAAGCCTATCACGTCCCGGCGATGCACCCGGCGACTCTCGCGCCCGGCTTCGCCAATCCGATCAAGAACAAATTTGCCGCCCCCCTCAGCGGGCATGTTCACGGCATCCACCGCGCGGTTTCGACCTATGGGAATCCAGACTTTGAATTTCCGCCGGAATCTCACGTTGAGCGCCTGTCCAGCACGGTCAATGCCGGAGGCGTGCTTGCCGCAGACGTGAACGACGATGTCATCAAGCTGCGCGCGCATCCGGGCGTCAACCCGACAAAAAATGTTAGCTGGGCAGCCGACGTCACCTGGATATTCCCCAATTTCGACATTGATTTTTCGCCAGGCGGCTTTTGGTCGCATGAGTTCTGGCCGATTGCCTATAATGAGACCCGCTGGGTTGCCCGCATCCGCATGGGTCCAGCGACATCGGTGCGGCATCGCCTGCAGCAAGAACATTATGCTGCGCGCTGGGCCGAAGTCGTGCTGGAAGACGTTACGAACTGCGAACGCATCCAGCTTGGATTAGAGTCGGGCGCGATCGATTTCATGCACTTGCAGGATGGCGAATTCATGATCCGCCACTCGATCGAAGTCCTTGAGAAATGGGTCAACGCAAAGACAGTGGCCGAAGCAATGGCTTGATCGCGACCTCCGCAGGCTTGCCGGCGTCGGTCGCCCAGCAGAAACAGCCCCGCACCAAAGCGTGGGCGTTGGCTGCGCCGGTTACAATGGCGGGTTTGCAGTGCGATCGAACATCATGAAAATTCCAGTTCCTGCGGGGCCTGCAGACCCAGTTGCCGCATCAACGCAGCGGTATCCCACAGGCTTCGCTCGAGCGTGATCTTGCCCTGCTCAAATTTATGCACGGTCATGCCGCGCACCATCGTCGACTTTCCCGTGGCGGGGAGTCCAAGGAAATCCGCACGGTGTTCGATGTGCCAGTTCCATTCGAGACAGCCGCCGCCCGTGTCGCCGTGATAGCGCGTGGCATTGAAGATATGGCGGGATGCATCGGGGTCGGCATTTTCGAAGGTCTTGAACCAGCGGCGCAGCGCCGCGCGGTCGTTGTCGATGCGGACACCGAAATTCATGTCCTCATATTCGAACCGTTCGGGATAGTTTTCCATCAACTCTTCTAGCCGATTGTCAAACAGCTGGAGCCAGTTTTGTTCCCATTCGAGGTTCATATCATTCTCTCCTGATGCATCGAATTATGACCTGCGATATCGTGAGCGGCCTGGCCCTTCCTGACAGCGCCGGACCCCGGCCGCCCGTCAATCTGCGACTCAGCCATCCCAGACGCTTCATCACCGCGCTCCTCGCTCAGATACTGCTAATGCCGGTAAGACCCAATACGATTCAAGTTCCAAAGTTTTGGCAGGAAAAGCAAGGAGCTTGCTGACCGGACATGGCACCGGGGCACATTTCGGTCTAGAGCGGATTTTGCGATTGTGCCGAACCAAGCGTGCGTGCAGATTGCGGCGCGTGTCGGTCATTTTCTACACCTGAGTCTAATCGTGGCCGGAATGTCTGGAGGGATGCAATGAACCTTAAATGGGCGCAATATTGGATCGGCCTTTTCGCCGAGGGCACCGACGAATTGATGACGCTCTACGATCCCGGTATCCAGTTTGAAGACGTCAACTTCGGGCTGCAAATCAACGGCGATCTGGCCGCGTTGCGCAAATTTTTCGAAGGCTTCATCATCGCCGATCCCAGCCTGAGCTACAACAAGTTCGACGTGTTCGATTATGTTGGCGATGACAAGCTCGGCTCCTTCCAATGGACCTGGGAAACCAAGCATGCCGGAGATTTCCTTGGCGTCCCGGCGGCCGGAAAAGTCACGAAGACCCGCGGTGTCACAGTCATGGCCTGGCGCAACGGCAAGATCTATCTGGAACGGAGCATCTGGGATGCGATCCCGGTGCTGCAGCAGCTGGGTGTGATACCGGCATGACATACAACCCGCTCGATCCCGCTGTCACGGCCAACCCCTATCCGCATTATGCAAAGCTGCGCGCGGATGAGCCGGTAAAGTGGCTTGAGCAGATGCAGGGTTTCGCCGTATCGCGCTGGGAGGATGTCGCCTCCTTGCTGAGCGACGGAAAAACATACTCCTCCGCTCAATTCTGGCCAGCATTGCTTGGCGAATACGATCCCGTGCCGGAAGTGCCGCCGATGATCTCGCTCGACCCGCCGGGGCATATGCGAATCCGGCGCCTTGCGAACAAGGCATTCGTGCCGAGCCGGGTTGGCGCGCTGCGCGGCAACATCGCCGAGACATCCCGGACGCTGATCGATGATATTCTCGCCAAGCACGGGCCCGAGGGCGAGTTCGACTTTGTCTGGGAATTTTCGGGGCTTTTTCCGGTCAGCGTGATCGCCGATGTGCTTGGTGTCGACCGCGCAAAGCGGCTCGATTTCAAGCATTGGGTCGATGATTTGCTCTCTGCCGGAAATCGTTCGACCTACCCGCCGGAGCGACTGGCCAAGATCGATCGCAGCACCAAGGCGATCCGCGCTTATTTCGAGGAAGTCTATGATCAGCGGGTGGCAAACCCGGGGGGCAGCGACCTGATCAGTGCCTTCATTGAAGCCGAAGTGAACGGCGAGCACCTGACGAAGAGCGAAGTGCTCAACATGGCCATCCTTCTGCTCATTGGCGGAGTTGAGACGACAACCAATTTGCTTGGCATCATCTTCGCCCATTTGCGGACGCACCCCGACGTCGAGGCCGCCATTCGCGCCGACTATTCGAAAATTCCGGCCTTCGTCGAAGAGATGTTGCGCTTTGACGGACCAGTGCAAATGGTTTTCCGTCATACCACCTGCGATACCGAGCTGGCCGGGGTTCCTATTCCTGCCGGATCGCTGGTTCTGCCGCTGCTCGGCTCGGCCAACCATGACGAACGAAAGTTTGCCGATTCGGAGAGCCTTGTGCTCGAGCGAAACCCTGAAGAAATCATGTCGTTCGGCCAGGGGCCGCATTTTTGCCTCGGGTCGTACCTCTCGCGAATGGAGGCAAGAACGGCGCTTGAGATGCTGTTCGATCGGTTCGAGACGCTTGGGGCAATCGATGCTGAGGTCCAGTGGATGGACTCCTACTTTGCGCGCGGCCCGAAGACCCTGCCTGTCAGGTTCAAGGCGCGATGAGCGGGCTGCACCGGGTCGGATCCTTGGCGACATTGCGCTCCGGCGTCCCGATGAAGGCTGTCGTTGAAGGCCGGGCGATTGCCGTATTCGCGCTTGGCGATGACGTGATTGCGACCAATGGTCGTTGTCCCCATGCCAAGGGGCCGCTCCACGAAGGCGAGATCGAAGGCGATAAGGTGATCTGTCCATGGCACGGCTGGACGTACAATCTGCGAACTGGCGCTTGTGACGAGGATCCGGACATAGTGCTTGAGCGCTTCGAAGTTTCGGTCAGCGGCGACGACATCATGGTGCGCTTGTGATCGAACAATTCCGCGCTATCGTCGGCGATGGCGGCGTCCTGACCGGCGAGGAATTGCACACGCGCAATCCGGGGCTGTTTCTCTCCGAAATCGGCGCCGACGCAATCGTGCGCCCCAGGACAACCGAACAGGTCTCGCAGATCATGGCGTTGTGCCATGCGGCAGGACAGCCGGTCGTCGTGCATGGCGGCATGTCGGGCTGGGTGCGGGGCGTTTCGACCAAGCCCGGCGAAATTGCCCTCTCGCTCGAACGCATGAACAATATCGAAGAGGTCGATGCGTCGAACCGTACCGCGACGGTGCAGGCCGGCGTTATTCTTGCGGCGCTGCAGGATCACCTTGAACCCTTTGGTCTGGATTTCCCGCTCGACCTTGGCGGGCGCGGTTCGTGCCATCTTGGCGGTAACGCCGCGACGAACGCCGGCGGTATGCGCGTGCTGCGGTATGGCATGATGCGCGAGCAGATTCTCGGCATCGAGGTGGTGCTGGCCGACGGGCAGGTGGTCTCTTCGATGAACCGCATGATCAAGAACAATACCGGCTATGATCTGAAGCAGCTGTTCATCGGCAGCGAAGGCACGCTGGGCGTCATCACCCGGCTGGTGCTGCGATTGCGCGAACGCCCGACAAGCAGCAACACCGCGCTCGCTTCCGCCACCAGCTTTGGCCAGATCGCGCAACTTTTCCGCCACATGGATGGCGCGCTCGGCGGCATGTTGAGCGCTTTCGAGCTGGTCGATAACCATTTCTATCGGGTCAATACCGGGGCTGGCCGTCACGTCGCCCCGCTTGGTGCCGACAAGCCGTTTTACGCAATTATCGAGACGCAGGGTTCCGATCAGGACCGCGACCGCGACCATTTCGAGCAAGCGCTTGCCAGCGCCCTGGAGAAGCAGCTGTTCGATGATTGCGTGCTTGCGCGTTCGGATCGCGAACGTGCCGATATCTGGAACATCCGCGAAGACCTTGACTATATCGTCCGCGACTTCCAGCCCTTCTATGCGTTCGATGTCAGCCTGCCGGTGGGGGAGATGGAAGGCTATATGGTCGAGGTAAAGCGGCGGCTGGCCGCCATTTGGCCAGATGGCGCGATCGCCTTTCTCGGGCACATCGGCGACGGGAACCTGCATATAGGGATCGGTGCCGGCGGGACGGACGACAAGGCGCGCGTCGAGGCGTGTGTCTATGAGCCGCTGCGGGCCATGATCGGCTCGGTCTCGGCCGAGCACGGCATCGGACTTGACAAGAAGCAATGGCTCTCCGTCAGCCGCAATCCGGTCGAGAGGAAACTCATGCAGGCCGTGAAGCACCTGTTCGACCCCAAGAACATTCTCAATCGGGGCAAAGTCTTCGATCCCGAGCCGCCCTTCAATTTAATCGGGAACTGATGATGACCGCTGATGTTGCGGCACTTCGGCTGCATGGTCATCCGGTCAGCAACTATTTCAATGTGGTGCATGCTGCCCTTATCGAGAAGGGCGCTGCGTTCGAGATCGTTCTCGCCGGTGCGTCGCAAGAAGAAGCTTTTCTGGCGCGAAGTGCGATGGGGAAAATACCTTATCTGGAAACTGCGCACGGCTGCCTTGCCGAGACTGTCTCGATCCTTGAATATCTCGAAGACGTTATCCCCGACCCGCGGCTGTTTCCCGCCGACAGCTTTGAGCGTGCGCGTGCGCGGCAAATCATCAATGTGGTGCAGATGTATATCGAGGCACCGGTCCGCTCGATCTTTCCGGGCGTGTTCTTTGGCGGCGCCAATAGTGCCGAAACGGTGACCAGTTCCCGGCTCACCCTCGACCGCGCGACGGGTGCGCTCAGGCGACTGGTGGAACCCGCGCCGTGGTTGCTCGGAGGCGAGTTCGGCTATGCCGATATTTTCGCTTTCTTTTGCCTCGACATTGCGGAAAGGGTGGCGTGTTTCGTTTATGATCGCTCCATCCTTGGCGAAACCGGCCTAGCAGACTGGCACGCAAACGTTGCTGGTCGCAAAAGCAGCAGCTCGGTACTGGCAAATTTTGGTCCTGCCTTTGCCGCATATCTGATAGACAAGAACGCAGCCTACACCCCCGAAAAGGAGCTGCGCCATGCGTGACGTCACCCTTCAGGATAAATACACGCAAGACAGCGGGACGGTCTTGATGACGGGCACGCACGCACTTGTCCGGGTGCCGATGCTCCAGCGCGAGATCGATCGGCGCGCGGGACTCAATACGGCGGGGTTCATCTCGGGATATCGCGGATCGCCGCTCGGATCGTATGATCTGGAGCTGTGGCGCGCCAAAGCGCTTCTCGAAAGCCACGACATCGTCTTTCAGCCGGGCGTCAACGAAGATCTGGCGGCCACCGCTGTGTGGGGCACCCAGATGCTCGGCACGGTCCCGGGTGCCAACCGCGACGGGGTGTTCGCGATCTGGTATGGCAAGGGGCCGGGCGTGGACCGCTCGGGCGATCCGTTCAAGCATGGCAACCTGGCAGGCACGCACCCCAATGGCGGCGTCCTGATTGTCGCGGGTGACGACCATGCGGGAAAGTCGTCCACCGTCGCGCATCAGAGCGAGATGGCGCTGATGCATGCCGGGATGCCGATTTTCGCGCCGTCCAACGTTCAGGACGTGATCGATCTCGGCCTCCTTGGCTTTGCGATGTCGCGCTATACGGGCCTGTTTACCGGCTTCAAGCTATGCAACGAAGTGCTCGAACAGACGATGACGGTACAGATTACGCCGCGCGATAACGGCCCGGTGCTGCCCGAACGCGGCGAAGGACCACCCAACGGTTTCCATAATTATCCGACGCATATCGACCGGGTTCAGTCGGAGATTGTCGCCAAGCGATACCGCTGGCCGCTCGTTGAAAAGTTCGTGCGCGCGAACGGCATCAACAAGGTGCTGATCGATACGCCAACGAGGCGTCTCGGGATCGTCTCGACGGGCAAGGCGGTTCAGGATGTGTTGCAGGCATTCAAGCTGCTCGATCTTGACGATGCGCAAGCCGCGGTTCTGGGCATTTCCTTCTACAAGCTCGGGTGCATGTATCCTGTCGAGCGCGAGGGGTTCGCCGAATTTGCAGCAGGGCAGGCGGAACTCCTGATTATCGAGGAGAAAGAGCCGCTGGTCGAAAACCAGGCCAAGACCATCCTCTACGGGCGCGCCGGAGCGCCGCCAATTTTCGGCAAGGTCGATGAGGATGGGGCGTTCATGATCCCGTCCGACGTCCAGCTTGAACCAATCCAGCTCGCGCTGGTCATTGCCGAGCGGTTGAAGCGGTTGGGCGTGGCCAACGTCGAACTGGCCGCACGCGCGGAGCGACTGACGCGCCAGGTGGCGACCGTCGCCGCGCTAAAGCCCGCCGACGCCGCGCGTGCGCCCTACTTCTGTTCCGGTTGCCCGCACAACATCGGCACCCGTTTTCCCGACGGCAGCGTTGCCGCTGGCGGTATCGGTTGCCACGCCATGGCGATGTACAGCGGGCCGGAAATGTTGCCCAACACGCAGATGGGCGCCGAAGGCGCGCATTGGTACAGTCTGGCGCATTTCTCGGACACGCCGCATATTTTCCAGAATATGGGCGATGGCACCTACTACCATAGCGGGCTGCTTGCGGTTCGGGGGGCAGTGGCGGCGGGGGTCAACATGACCTTCAAGATCCTGTTCAACGATGCCGTGGCGATGACCGGCGGCCAGCCCGTTGACGGGCCGCTGACGCCCGGTGACATTACGCGACAGGTGCTCGCCGAAGGCGTCACACGCTGTGTCGTCGTGACGGACCGGCCCGACCTCTACAACGCTGAAAACCGTCTGGGCGAAGGCGTCACGGTTCATCACCGCGATAGCTATGATAGCGTCCAGCGCGATCTGGCGGCGATCAAGGGCACCACGGTCATCGTCTATGAACAGACCTGCGCGGCCGAAAAGCGCCGTCGCCGCAAGCGCGGCACCTTCCCCAATCCAGCCCGGCGGACGATGATCAACCCTGCTGTCTGTGAAGGCTGCGGCGATTGTTCGGTGCAATCGAATTGTGTCAGTGTCTGGCCACTGGAGACCGAGCTGGGTCGCAAGCGCCAGATCGACCAGTCGAGCTGCAACAAGGATTTCAGCTGCGTCAAAGGCTTCTGTCCCAGCTTTGTAACCGTGCTTGATGCCGAGCCGCGCAAGCCCAAGGCTTCCGCGCTCGCCGGCGAAGCGATTACCGGCCTCCCAAACCCGCAGCTGGCGCCGTGCGGCTCGGTTTACAACATTATGATTTCCGGCGTCGGAGGCACCGGCGTCGTTACAATCGGCGCGCTTCTGGGAATGGCGGCGCATCTTGAGGGTCTGGCTTGCTCGGTGTTCGATATGACCGGCCTCAGCCAGAAGAACGGCGCGGTTTACAGCCATGTCCGCATTGCCCCCGAAAACTCTGGCCTGGGCGCGCAAAAGCTCGGGGAGGGCGAAGCGGATTTGGTGCTGGCGTTTGATGCCGTCGCGGCGCTCGCCAAAGAGCCCCTCATCACGCTCACGCCGGAGCGGACACATACTGTCGTTAATGTGCGAGTCACGCCGACGCCCGCATTCCAGCGCAATCCGGATCTTACGCTCGATCAGGGATTGCTGGTCAGTCGCCTGGGCCAGCTGTCACGCGAGCTGCACGGCGTCGATGCCAGCGGGCTGGGGCTTGCGCTGCTGGGCGATACCATCGCGGCCAACCTGTTCATGCTTGGCTACGCGTCCCAGCGCGGTCTGCTTCCGGTTTCGCCTGAAGCAATCGAACGCGCCGTCGAAATCAATGCGGTCGCGGTGCCGTTCAACAAGGCCGCCTTTGCGTTG
>JANMCD010000204.1:0-5356 GCA_031360905.1 Novosphingobium sp. | reverse complement strand
CCAGCGTAATAGCTGCCGTCGCTGCAGCGCAGTAGGTATGCGTAGAAGGACATCGTTTTGGTCTAGCGTTGGCGGGTGTGCTTCGACAAGCTCAGCATGAGCGGGGTGGGGTAAATTGCCTGAGTGGTTGAGTTAGGGTCCTTAAAAAGGTCCGCTCAGCCTGAGCTTGTCGAAGGCCGCACACTGCCGCCCGCCTCAATCCCCCGCCAACCTAACCGCCACATCGCTCATAAACCGCGCGCCATCGCCTTTCGCCAGCCATTCCGCCTCCGCCGCTAGCGCGCCGAGCATATCCGCCAGCGGGTCGAGCTCGGCCTTGGCGTAATTGCCCAGGACATAGCCGGTCACCCGGTCCTTGTGCCCGGGATGGCCGATGCCCAGGCGCACGCGCCGGAAATCGGGGCCGAGGTACTGGTCGATCGAGCGCAACCCATTGTGCCCGGCGGTGCCGCCGCCCTGCTTGACCTTGACCTTGAACGGGGCGAGGTCGAGTTCGTCGTGGAACACGGTGAGCGCGTCCATCTCGAGCTTGTAGAAGCGCAGCGCCTCGCCGACGCTGCGGCCGCTTTCGTTCATGAAGGTGGCAGGCTTGAGCAGGATGATCCGTGTCCCCGCGATGCGGCCGTCCTGCATCCAGCCGAGGAATTTCTTCTGCACCGGGCCGAAGCCGTGGACGTCGGCAATCGTGTCAGCCGCCATGTACCCGGCGTTGTGCCGCTGCATGGCGTACCCAGGACCGGGATTGCCGAGGCCGACCCAAAGCTGCATGCAAAGGCGCTCCCTGACCCCTCTCCCGTCGGGAGAGGGTTGCGAAGCTTGGCGACGAAGGAGCCTAGGCGCAGCTGGGTGAGGGGATCGCCCTATCGATGGGCGGCAGCCCCTCATCCAACTCCGACTAGCCAGCAAGCTGGCAAGTCTTCGTATCGTTCTCCCCGTGGGAGAAGTAGATTACTCTTCGCCTTCGCTCTCGGCCGGCTTTTCTTCGGTGTCGCCTTCTTCGCTCTTCAGCGCCGAGGGGGCAACGATCGTTGCGATGGTGAAGTCGCGGTCGGTGATCGCGCTGACCGATCCGGCGGGCAGGTCGATCTGTTCGATGTGGATCGAATCGCCGACTTCGAGCCCAGTGACATCAATGCGGATATCAGTCGGAATACGGTCCGACTCGCAGACCAGTTCAAGCTCGTGGCGCACGATGTTGAGTACGCCGCCGCGCTTGAGGCCGGGCGAATCCTCCTCGTTTATGAACACCACCGGCACCGCGACGGTCACCTTCGCGTCGGCCGCGAGGCGCAGGAAGTCGACATGCAGCGGGCGCTCGGACACCGGGTGAAAGGCGACGTCTTTCGGCAGGGTGCGCACCTTCTTGCCGCCAAGCTTGATCTCGACGATCGAGTTGAAGAAGTGGCCGGTGCCAAGCTGGCGGGACAGTTCCTTCGCCTCGACATGGATCGCCAGAATCTCGCCTTTACCGCCATAGACCACGGCGGGAACTCGGCCTTCGCGACGCAGCGCGCGGGAGGCTCCCTTGCCTGCCCGCCGCGTCTCGGCCGGCAGGGTAAGCGCTTCGCTCATGTCTCTACCTTCCAATTGGATTTCACCATTTCTCCGTCACGCCTCCAGGGATGACCATGACGGGAAGCGCGCGCCCCTATAGGGGATGGGGGGGAAATGCAAGGCTGCTACTGGATGCGGCGAACCGCGAAGCCGTGGGCGCGCAGCATCGCCGGCAGCCCGTCCTCTCCCGCCATATGCGCCGCGCCGACGGCCACGAACGGACGCTCGCCCCCCTGGAGCAGGGCCGCGATACTCTGGCTCCAGGCGCGGTTGCGGCCGGTGAACAGGATCTGGCGCAGTTCGGGATCGGCCAGCATGCCGCGGCGGGTCTCGGCCTCGATTCTTGCGAAGTCGCCGCTGCGCCAGGCCTCGGCGAGGCTGCCGCTTTGCGAGCTATCGTGCCCGTCGTCCTCGACCACGGCATTGAGCAAGTCTCGCTGTTCGCGCTCCGGCATGGCGTCGAACAGGCCAAGCTGGCGCTCGGTGCCTTCGAGTTCGATCACCGGCTTGCCGCCCGTCAGTCGCAGCACCGCGCGGTCGATGCCATAAGCGCTGTCGAGACTGCCTTCGCCCGCCCGCGCAAGCGTCAACGCCGCCGCCCAGGTTTCGATACCGGCGAAATCCGCCTCCCGTTTGCCGGCACCGGCGATCAGGCGGGCGAGGGGGCGGCGCAGCGCGGGATCGACGCGGGCGGAGAGCGGCGGCAGGCCGGCGGAGCGCGACAGCCGGGAAAACGCTTCCGCCATTGCGGCATTGTCGTCCAAATTGGCGATTTCGACTGCAATCACGCTTGAATCGGCGAGCGCCCGGTCGATTGCCGGCGAGCGCCAGGCGGCCGGCCTCGCCAGGGCGTGAATCGTTCCCAGCAGCCAGCCCTGCTCGCCCTTCGGTCCGGTGATTTGCCAGAAGGCGGGCCGTGCGGGTTCGGGGCTGGGCGCGCAGGCGGCAAGGGCGGCAAGCGCCAGCCAAGCCAACAGGCGCCATGCCCAGATTATTGCACCCGTTTGGTGGCGATGCCCTTGCTTGCCAGCTGATCCTGCACGCTGCCGCCTCCGGCGAGGTGTCCTGCGCCGACCGCCAGAAACACCGTGCCCGGCCGGTCCAACCGCTTGTCGATCCATTCCGCCCAGGCCTTGTTGCGGTTGGTCAGGAGCCGTTCCAGCAGCACTGGATCGTCCTCCTCCTCATTCATCATCCGGGCGAGCGTCGCGGCATCGCCGCGCTTCCAGGCCTCGACCATCCCTGCCAGCACATTGCGCGCCTCGGGCATGTTCTCGACGACCTCGCTAAGATAGCGCAGCTGGACGTCCTCAAGCAGCGAATCGAACAGCCCCAGCTGATATTCGGCGGTCTCCAGCGCGCTGTGCGACCGGCCCAGCGCCTTGCCACGCGCGCTTAGCGCTTGCTCGACCCCGTTGGCCGGATCGAAGCCGCCCCGCAGGATCGGCAGCGTGGAGAGGAACACCGCCGCATACCACGGCTTCATCCGGTCGAATGTTTGCACCGGCAGCCCATTGGCCGTGAGCGCCGCCTCGAAATCGGCCTTCTGCTTGGGCTTAAACATATCGCGCAGCGACTTGCCGGCGGGCAGCACGCCTACGGCCAGCACCGCTTTCTGCATCTGCGCCGGTTCGGTCTCGACGATCTCGGTGACCAGCTCCTGCGAACTTTCAAACGCGGCGGCGATCTGGCCGTCGAACCATTCTATGCCCTTGGGCAGGGCGTGGATCGTGCCGAACAGGTAGATCGTGGTGTCGGCATCGGCGACTTTCCACATCGCCGGTCGGGCGGGTGCGGGCTGCTGTTGCACAACGGGTACCGGCAACGTCTGCTGCGCCGGGGCGGCGGCGGGCAGGCTGGCGGCGAGAGCGGCAATAATGAGCGCGGTGCGGCGGAGCAGGTCTTTCATGGCTGCGCCTATAGCGCGCAATTGTCGCCAGTCGATGAACGAAAGCGCGGGTTAGTTGACCCTGCGGGCGCCATCCGCCAAAGGGCGCGGCATATGGCCGGACCCGCCGCCCCGCTCAGCTTCCAGGATATGATCCTGCGCCTCCACGCCTTCTGGAGCGCGCAGGGCTGCCTGATCCTGCAGCCCTATGACATGCGCATGGGCGCCGGCACCTTCCACCCGGCGACGACCCTGCGCGCGCTGGGACCGGAGCCATGGAGCGCCGCCTATGTCCAGCCCTCGCGCCGACCGACCGACGGGCGCTACGGCGAGAATCCGAACCGCCTTCAGCATTATTACCAGTATCAGGTGATCCTCAAGCCCAATCCGCCGGATTTGCAGGAATTGTACCTCGAAAGCCTCGCCGCGATCGGCGTCGATCCGCTCGCGCACGACATCCGCTTCGTCGAGGACGACTGGGAATCGCCGACGCTCGGCGCCTGGGGGCTGGGCTGGGAAGTGTGGTGCGACGGCATGGAAGTCACCCAGTTCACCTATTTCCAGCAGATCGGCGGCTTCGACTGCAAGCCGGTGGCGGGCGAGCTGACCTATGGGCTGGAACGGCTGGCAATGTATATCCAGGGGGTCGATAACGTCTACGACCTGCGGTTCAACGAGCACGTCAGTTACGGCGATGTGTTCCTGGAAAATGAAAGAGAACACTCGAAGTATAATTTCGAAGTTGCTGATACCGCGGCCCTGTTCGATGGCTTCATCAAGGCCGAGGCGGAATGCCAGCGCTGCATCGAGGCCAAGATCCCGCTGGCCGCCTACGACCAGGCGATCGAGGCGAGCCATCTGTTCAACCTGCTCCAGGCGCGCGGCGTGATCTCGGTGCAGGAGCGGGCAAGCTACATCGGCCGGGTGCGGGACCTCACCAAGGGCAGCTGCAACGCGTGGATCGAGCGGAACGCGGGCGCATGGGCGGAGAAGTTTCCGGGGTGGTCGGCGTGAGCGACTTTCTCCTCGAACTGCGCTCCGAAGAAATCCCCGCGCGGATGCAGCCGGGTGCCCGCCGCGATCTCGAAAAGCTGTTCCGCTTGGCGATGACCGACGCCGGCGTAGCACAGGGCGAGATCACCGTCTGGTCGACCCCGCGCCGCCTCGCCCTAATCGCGCGCGGCCTGCCGAAGGCGACTGCCGCCGTCAGCGAGGAAGTCAAAGGCCCGAAAGTCAGCGCGCCGCAGCAGGCGCTCGACGGGTTTCTGCGCAAGACCGGTTTGACCAAGGACCAGCTGACGATCCGGGACGGTATCTACTTCGCCGTCAGCGAAAAGCTTGGCCGCGCGACGCGCGATGTGCTCGCCGAAGCCATTCCGGCGATCATCCACGCCTTTCCCTGGCCCAAGTCGCAGCGCTGGGGCGCAGCCTCGATCACCACCGAAAGCCTGCGCTGGGTGCGGCCACTTTCGGGCATCGTCGCCATTTTCGGCGAGGAACTGGTGGCGTGCGAGGTCGCGGGCGTTTGGTCTGGCTATGCCACCAAGGGCCACCGGTTCCATCACCCCGGCGAGATTACCATTGGCGGCGCGGCGGATTATCAGGACAAGCTGCGCGCCTGCCACGTCATCGTCGATCACGCGGAACGTGAAGCGTTGATCCGGGGCAAAGCGAAAGCGGTCGCTGCTGCGGCCGGGCTGGTGCTCGTCGAGGACGAAGGGCTGGTGGTGGAAAACGCCGGACTGACCGAATATCCGGTGCCGCTGCTCGGCCGGTTCGATGAGGCCTACCTTGAGGTTCCACCCGAAGTTATCCAGCTAACCGCACGGATAAACCAGAAATATTTTACATGCCGCGACAACGCAGGCCAGCTTGCCAACGCCTTCGTCTGCACCGCTAACATCGAAGCATCGG
>JANMCD010000202.1:0-5097 GCA_031360905.1 Novosphingobium sp. | reverse complement strand
CGACATCGGGATGGCGGTAGAGGGCGTTGGCATCGAAGCTCATCTTGGTATCGAGCACCAGCAGCTGGCTGTTCTTGGTCACGACCAGGGGATTGATTTCCAGCATCGCGCAATCGAGCGCGGTGAAAGCGTCATAGAGCTGGCGCGCTACGATCTGCGCCGCCTTGTTAAGCTCGCCGCTCAGTTTGAGGGCAAAGGCGACCGCACGGCCGTGATGCGGCTGAAAACCCTGCGCTGGATCGACGGTGATGGTGGCGATCTTTTCGGGTGTGTCATGCGCCACATCCTCGATATTCATGCCGCCTTCGGTCGAGGCGATGATGGCGATGCGGCCGGACGCCCGGTCGACCAGCATCGAGAGGTAGAACTCCTTCTCGATATCGACGCCGTCGGTGATGTAGAGCCGGTTCACCTGCTTACCCGCTTCGCCGGTCTGGATGGTTACCAGCGTATTGCCGAGCATATCCTTCGCGTTGGCCTCGACATCGGCGACCGAATGCGCGAGGCGCACGCCGCCCTTGGCATCGGGCCCAAGCTCGCGGAACTTGCCCTTGCCGCGCCCGCCGGCATGGATCTGGGCCTTCACCACATACAGCGGCCCGGGTAGCCGCTTCGCCGCCGCCACCGCTTCGTCAGCCGTCCGCGCAGCATGCCCGGCGGGGATGCCGACGCCAAATTTCGCCAGCAGTTCCTTGGCCTGATATTCGTGGATGTTCATCGGGGAATCGCTTTCCGCTGCTGTCGGCATGCCGGGGGAGAAAAAAGGGGGCCTGGTGCGCGCCGCCGCTTAAGCATATCGCTGGCGGGTTGAAAAGTGGGCGATCCCGGCCAATGGCGACTCGTCGCCCCCGAACTCACAAGGATTCCAGCCCGCCATGCTCGACCGTGCCCGGCTCCAGGCGATTGTGCGCGAAGCCGGGCGCATGGCGATGGCGCATTGGCCGGGCGAGGGACACACGCCGCAGGTGTGGGAAAAGACGCCCGGCGATCCGGTGAGCGAGGCCGATCTGGCGGTCGATGCGTTTCTGCGGCTCGAACTCACTGCCCTGCTGCCTGCGGCAGGCTGGCTGTCAGAGGAATCCGCCGATGCGCCTGAACGGCTGGCCGGCGGGTTGATCTGGCTGGTCGATCCAATCGACGGCACTCGCGATTTTGTCCGCGGCCGGGCGGGCTGGACTGTATCGGCGGCGCTGATCAGCGCTGGCCGCCCGCTGTTCGGCCTGCTCGCTGCGCCGGCGCGCGGCGAGTTCTGGTACGGCGAGGCGGGCCAAGGCAGCTGGCGCAACGGCGAACGGCTGGCGGCGAGCTCGCGGACGCAGCTAACCGGCGCGCGGATGCCAATCCGGAACAATTCGCCCTCCGACATCGGCATCGTCGCGGTGCCGCAGCCAAACAGCATCGCGCTGCGCATCGCGATGGTCGCCGCCAATGAGGCCGATCTCGTCGCGACGATGCGCTGGGGTTATGAGTGGGACATCGGTGCCGCCGCCCTGATCGCGCGTGAGGCCGGCGCTGCGGTTACCGATGTGTTTGGCCAGCCGCTCAACTACAACAAGCGCGATCCGCGCGCCTTCGGCCTGCTGGCCAGCGCCCCCGCGATCCACGCCGAAGCGGTGGCCTGGCTGTCAGACCGCGCCCGCGCTCTGGCGGAATGAGCGCAGGGGCGCCCACCCTTCGCCTTGCCCACGAATTCTGCTAGCGGGTTCGGCGTGACGCCATTTCCCTGGTCCGATGTCCTGATCATTGCGGGATTGATCCTGCTCAACGGGCTGTTCGCCATGTCCGAGCTTGCGATCGTCTCGGCGCGCCCGGCGCGGTTGAAAGTCGCGGCGGAGCGGGGCAGTCCAGGCGCCCGGACCGCGCTGGCGCTGGCGGCGGACCCGGGCAAGCTCCTGTCCACCGCGCAGATCGGGATTACCCTGATCGGCATCATCGCCGGCGCTTTTTCGGGCGCCAGCCTGGGCGGGCCGCTGGCCGAACGGCTGATCGCGCTGGGCCTGCCGGTCCGCTGGGCGCCCGAAGCTGGCTTCGCCATCGCCATTGCCGGCACCACCTATTTCAGCCTGGTTGTCGGTGAACTGGTGCCCAAGCATCTTGCCCTGCGCGCCGCCGAGCCGATCGCACGGATAGCTGCCTTGCCGATGCTGATGCTCTCGCGCGCCGCCGCACCGCTGGTCTGGCTGCTCGACCGCTCATCCGGTCTGCTGCTGCGCTTCATGGGCGGGCGCAATGTCAGCAAGTCGCAAGTAACCGCCGAAGAGCTGCACATGATCTTCGCCGAAGCGACTCGTTCTGGCGTGATCGAAGAAGATGAGCGCGCGATCATGAGCGGGATCATGCGCCTCGCCGACCGCCCGGTGCGCGAGCTGATGACGCCCCGCACCGAGCTCGACTGGATCGAATGCAGCGCCAGCGAGGCGGAGCTGCGCGAAAAGATCGACGGTTCGCCGCATTCGCTGCTGCCGGTCGCCGACGGCGCGCCCGACAATATAGTCGGCGTCCTGAGGGTGCGCGATGTTCTTGCCGCGCTGCTGGCTGGCCGCAGCTTCACTATCTCACAGCTCATGAAAAAAGCCGAAGTCATTCCCGATCAGCTCGACGCCATGGACGCGCTGCGCATCCTCCAGCAATCGGACGTGTCGATGGCGTTGGTCCACGACGAATACGGCCACCTCGAAGGCGTGGTTACGCCCGCCGATCTGCTGACCGCCATCGTCGGCAAATTCGCCAGCCACCAGGACGCTGGCGACGAGCCGATGGTGGTCGAACGCGAAGACCATACGCTGCTGATCTCTGGCGCGCTGCCAGCAGATGTTATGGCCGAGCGGCTGGGCATCGACCTTCCCGAATCGCGCGATTATGCCACTGCCGCCGGCTATGTGCTGTCGGTGCTCAAGCATTTGCCCCGGGAAAGCGAGCATTTCCGGGAACAGGGCTGGCGCTTCGAGATCGTCGACATGGACGGGCTGAAGATCGACAAGCTGCTGGTCAGTTCGGAAAAGCCGCCCGCTGCAAGGATAGTGCTGCCGGAGACCGAGGGCGGCGAGCGGTCGTAACCCTTATGGCGCGATGCGAAAGCGGGGTTCGGCCACTCCGACGCTCAGGACCAGCGCCGGTACCATGGTCGACGGATCGCGGCTGGACCGGGTCGATCGCTCACGCTGTCTGCCCTGATGGCTCGCAGCTCCGCTGCATGCGCGCGATCTTCGGCCCGGTCGCGCTCTTCATCCCGCACCCGCGAGGTTTCCGCCACGCGGTAACTGCGCCGCTGATGGCTGGCGGCGAAAACCGCGAGCAAGCCGCCGATAATGGCGAGGTTTTTCATCGCCTGGATGGCCTGCATCGGGTCGCTGACCTCACCGTGAAAATACAGGATGGTGAGAAGCGTGAAGCCGGCCAGCAGCAGCGGCACGATGCGGGACAAAATGCCGATCGCCAGACACGCGCCGGCCACCAGTTCGAAAATCCCGGTAGGCAGGGCGAGCTGCGCGGGCAGGCCGGCCGCCGAGATCATCGCTCCGGCTTGCTCGGCATCCCGCAGCTTGTTAACGCCCGAAACAATGAAAATGATCGCCATCAAAATCCGGCCGATCACAAGTGCAAAACTGGCCATGGCACTCTCCTGCGGGGCGGCTGCTGCCGGGTTACAGTGTTAAACCGAATTGGCGCGGTGTAGTTCCGTCCAGGCGACCGGCGCGGGCAGCATCACAACTTTGGCAGCGTCACGCCCCTCTGGCCCATGTATTTGCCCGCCCGGTCGGCGTAGCTGGTTTCGCAAGGCTCGTTACCCTGGAGGAACAGGAACTGACAGGCGCCTTCGTTGGCGTAGATCTTCGCCGGCAGCGGCGTGGTGTTGGAAAACTCCAGCGTGACATGGCCTTCCCAGCCGGGCTCCAGCGGGGTGACGTTGACGATGATGCCGCAGCGCGCATAGGTCGATTTTCCCAGACAGATCACCAGCACATCGCGCGGTACGCGGAAATATTCGACCGTCCGGGCCAGCGCGAAGCTGTTGGGCGGGATGATGCAGACATCGGTCTTGCGGTCGACGAAGCTGTTCGGATCGAAATCCTTGGGATCGACCACCGAGGAATTGACATTGGTGAAAATCTTGAACTCGTCCGCCACCCGGGCGTCATAACCATAGGACGACAGCCCGTAGGAAATGCAGCCCTCGCGCCGCTGGCTTTCAACAAACGGTTCGATCATGCCCGTCTCGCGGGCCTTCTGCCTGATCCAGATGTCGCTGAGAATCGCCATGGTGGGTGATTGCGGATGGCGCGGCCCCCGGCAAGTGTCAGAGGCCGTGATACTCCCGGTACCACCGCACAAAGTTGGGGACACCGACATCGATACTGGTCGTCGGCGCGAAACCCAGGTCGCGCGAGATGGCGGTGATATCGGCAAAGCTCTGGCGCGCATCGCCGGGCTGCATCGGCAGCAGTTCCAGCTCCGCCTTGCGGCCGCATTCGGCCTCGAGGATTTCCACCACCTTCATCAGATGTTCCGATCTGTGGTTGCCGATGTTGTAGAGGCGATGCGGCTTGAAGCTGCCGCCCGCCTTTTCCGCCCCGTCATCGGTCGGCGGATTGTCGAGGCAGGACACCACGCCGCTGACGATATCATCAATGTAGGTGAAATCGCGCCACATATCGCCGTGGTTGAACACCGGGATCGGCTCGCCCGCCATGATCTTCTGCGTGAAAATCCACATCATCATGTCTGGGCGCCCCCAGGGACCATAGACAGTGAAGAACCGCAGGCCGGTGAGCGGCAGACGGTAGAGATGGGCGTAAGTCTCGCTCATCAGCTCGTCCGCCTTCTTGGTCGCGCCATAGAGCGAGAGCGGGTGATCCACCCGGTCCTCGACGGCAAACGGCTGCTTGGTGTTGCCGCCATAGACCGAGGATGAGCTGGCATAGACCATATGCTCGACCTGCCGGTGGCGCGCGACTTCGAGCATGTTCAGATGGCCGACGAGATTGGCCTGCACATAGGCGTGCGGGTTCTCGATCGAATACCGCACCCCCGCCTGCGCGCCGAGATGGACAATGCGGTCGAACTCCGCCCCGTCCAGCGCGGCGGTGAGCCCCACGT
>JANMCD010000187.1:0-16878 GCA_031360905.1 Novosphingobium sp. | reverse complement strand
GGGCAGCAATTAGCCAGCACCGGCGCGCTTGTCGAGCAGGGCCCTGCCGCCAGTAACCTTAATCCAAAAATAACCACGTTATGACTATGCTTGGCTTAAGGTAATCATGGGCAACCGCGCAAATGCAAGATCAGCAGGAATCCGCCGTCAAACCCGGCCAGAACGGCTCCAACGGCGCCGCTAACGGGGCGCATCGCGCACCGGGTCAGGCTGCGGCGGGGAGCCCCGGCGGCCCGGCCAATACCGTCGCCTGGTCAAGCAATTTTGCCGGCAGCGAGCATCCGGAAACCGCTCGGCTGCGGCTGCAACGCGATTACATCGACACAATCACTTGCCTGAAGCGCGAGCGCGCCGATCAGACCTACGCTTATCTTTCCAGCCTGATCGACAAGGCGAAGGAGGAACTCGGCCACGCCCGCAATGCCAGCAACGATAACCGGCGGGCCATGTTGCAGCAGCATATCGACGAACTCGCCGCCTACGTCACCGGTCATGGTATCACCGTCCGGCTGCCCAACCGCCAGCCGGGTGCGGCTGAGACCGCCCAGGGATTCTATGTCGTCGAGGAGATTCCCGTGTTCTTCGGCGAGATCAAATTTCTTATTGACCTGTGGTACGACAAGCATCTCGCCAAGGTGCACGACGAAGTCTCCGCCCTGGTCGGGCTGAAGCGGCCAGCCAGCAGCGAGCGCCTGCTCAAAAGTTAAAGCGAGATGCGAAAGCTGGTCGCGGCAAGATGCATTGGCTATAGGCCCGCGAATGACGCTTGATTCTCGCTTTGCATCGCGCACCGCCATTGTTGCCGCGCTACTTGCCGCCGGTCCGCCGCTAGCGGCTCAACCAGCTCCTGCGCGCTCGCCGCAGATCATCGCCCTGCCGCTTAACCCGGTGGTCGCCAACGACAAGCGCAGCTGCCGTGACAAATCGGCATCCGGGTTGGGGTACACCGAGCTGCAACCCGGCACCGGCGCAAAACCGGGCGCGACCGACATCGTGCTGGTCAACTACATCGGCTATCTCGCCGCGAACGGCGCAGCCTTCGATCAGGCGATGACCGCCGCCATGCCCGTTGACCGCCTGATCCCCGGTTTTACCGAAGGTTTGAAGCGGATGCCCAAGGGCAGCATTTACCGGTTTTGCGTGCCGGCAACCTTGGGCTACGGCGCAAAGGCGCAGGGGCCAATTCCGGCGAACTCCGAGCTGGTGTTTCAGGTCGAACTCGTTGAATTCAAGACCGCCGCCGAGGTTGAGGCGATGCGCAAGGCCGATCCAGGCGCCGCCAAGCCCTAAGCCTAATCCAGCTCGTCGGGCCAGCTTGCCGCAGGCGCGCGTCAGGCAGCAGCCGCTAACTTGTCATTCGGCGCTTGTGCCCTACATTGGCCAACGAAAGGTTGGTTCCCCGCATTATGAATGAAGATCCGCAGCCTAGTGGTAATCCGTGGCTCAAGAGCCTGCTCGTTTGGGGCGGGATTTTTCTGGCGTTGATGATGGCCGTGTCGATGTTCGGCTCGCGGGCTGACACCGCAGCATCCTCGGTCCGCTATTCCGATTTCCGTGCCAAGGTGGCGGAAGGCACGGTAGCCGAGGTTCAGATCGGCGAGGACCGGATTTACGGCAAGTACAAAAATGGCGACAGCTTCAGCTCGGTGCCGATCCCCAACGATTCGACATTGCTGCAACTGCTGCAGGCCAACGGAGTGAAATTTGCTGGCAAGACGCCGGATGAGCCTAACCTGCTCCTCTACATTCTGGTCCAGGCGCTGCCGTTCATGCTGATCCTCGCGGTCGCTTTCTTTGCGCTGCGCCATGTGCAGAAAGGCGGCGGCTCGGGGGCGATGGGCTTCGGCAAGTCCAAGGCCAAGCTGCTGACCGAGCGCCAGGGCCGCGTCACTTTCGCCGATGTCGCCGGGATCGACGAAGCGCGCGAGGAGCTTGAGGAAATCGTCGAGTTCCTGCGCGATCCGCAGCGCTTCGCCAAGCTTGGCGGCCAGATCCCCAAGGGCGCGCTGCTGGTCGGCTCGCCCGGCACCGGCAAGACCCTGCTCGCCCGCGCCATCGCCGGCGAGGCGGGCGTGCCGTTCTTCACCATTTCCGGCTCTGACTTCGTCGAGATGTTCGTCGGCGTCGGCGCCAGCCGCGTGCGCGACATGTTCGAACAAGCCAAGAAAAATGCGCCGTGCATCGTCTTCATCGACGAAATCGACGCGGTCGGCCGCCACCGCGGCCACGGCCTCGGCAACTCGAACGACGAGCGCGAGCAGACGCTTAACCAGTTGCTGGTCGAAATGGACGGCTTTGAAGCCAATGAGGGCATCATCATCATCGCCGCGACCAACCGGCCCGACGTCCTCGATCCGGCGCTGCTGCGCCCGGGCCGGTTCGACCGCCAGGTGGTGGTTCCGATCCCCGACATCGACGGGCGCGAGAAAATTCTCGCTGTTCACATGAAGAAGGTGCCGCTCGCGCCCGACGTCAACCCGCGAGTCATCGCGCGCGGTACGCCGGGCTTTACCGGCGCGGACCTTGCCAACCTCGTCAATGAAGCGGCGCTTCTTGCGGCGCGCCGTAACAAACGCCTTGTTGCCATGCGCGAGTTCGAGGACGCCAAGGACAAGGTCATGATGGGCGCCGAGCGGCGCTCGATGGTCATGACCGAGGACGAGAAAAAGATGACCGCCTATCACGAGGCGGGCCATGCCCTCGTCTCGGTCAACGAGCCGGCCTCCGATCCGATCCACAAGGCGACGATCATCCCGCGCGGCCGGGCACTAGGCATGGTCATGCGTCTGCCCGAGCGCGACAATTACTCGTACCACCGCGACAAGATGCATGCGAACCTGTCGGTCAGCATGGGCGGCCGCGTCGCCGAAGAGCTGATCTTCGGCTATGACAAGGTCTCGTCAGGCGCCTCTTCGGACATTCAGTATGCCACTGGCCTGGCGCGCAACATGGTGACCAAATGGGGCATGTCGGACAAGCTCGGGCCGCTGCAGTACGAGGAGCAGGGCGAAGGCTATCTCGGCTACGGTTCGACCCAGCGGTTGATGATGTCGGACGAGACCAGCAAGCTGATCGACAGCGAAATTCGCGGACTTGTCGACAACGCCCATGCCCGGGCAATCGATATCCTCAAGACCAATGAGGCCAAACTCCACCTCCTCGCAAATGCCCTGCTCGAGCTGGAAACGCTGACCGGCGACGAGATCAAAGAGCTGATGGAGACTGGCAAGATCGACCGGCCCGAAGTGCCCAGCGGCCCGGTAATATCGGTCCCGGTGCGCGGCTCGGCGATTCCCAAATCGGGCAAGCCCCGGACCGGCACGCCGCCCGCGCCGCAGGGGGCGTGATCGAGCTGGCGTAAAAACAAAAGGCTCCGGAATCATCCGGAGCCTTTTGGTTAAATGCCGGCGCGCGACGCCTTATCCCTCGTAATCGCCGCCCAGCGAGGTATTGCGCACCGGTGCGGCCGCAGTGATCCGCAATGCCTCGGCCGACTGGCTGAGCGAGCCGATTTCATCGACGACGTCGTCATCGTCGGGCAGCACGCGTTGCAGCGTGCCGATCAGCGTTTCGTGGAGCAGCGCCGGCCGCACGGTCTCATCCGCGATCTCACGCAGGGCGACGACCGGATTCTTGTCGCGGTCGCGGTCGATGGTAAGCTCGGCGCCGCCCGAAATCTCACGTGCTCGCTGCGCGGCGAGCAGCACCAGGTCGAAACGGTTGGGAATCTTGTCGACGCAATCTTCGACGGTAACGCGCGCCATAGGGGGCACTCCGGTATGACGAATTGACGGGAAGCCGGTCAGCTAGGCATTGACCGGCGCAAAGTCAAGGAAAACGGCTGCACCTCTGGGCGCGGAATACGATCTCCCTTCGGGCCGGGCTTGGAAGCGTTGGGAGCCGGCGGCGTCCCCGGTTTTCAAAACCAGTGGCCCGCGACCAGCGCGCAGTGGGTTCGATTCCCATCGGCTTTCGCCATTCGTCCAAAATGGCGGGCGCTTCATCCCGGCGGAACTCTGGCGGCACGCGCTGCAATGACCATATAGAAACGGAATGGCGACACCGGCGTAGCGGACGGCTCCAACAGCAGTGGAAATCCAGGCAGTTCGCAGAATGGAACACTCGCGAACCTCCG
Source organism: Novosphingobium sp. (assembly GCA_031360905.1). Lineage (GTDB taxonomy): Bacteria > Pseudomonadota > Alphaproteobacteria > Sphingomonadales > Sphingomonadaceae > Novosphingobium. The sequence continues at coordinate 12,743 of JANMCD010000187.1, read as the reverse complement.
GCGTTAATCGGATAGGGCACAGTCTGTCCAAGGGCGGGACAACTCTTCCGCTCGTCTCGTTCGAAGGAGAAGTTCGGTGAAAAGATCTGTTCTCTTGCTTTTAGCCGCAGTCTCACTGCCGCTGGGCGCTTGCAACACAATGAGGGACGATAGCACACTCGCCAGTGCCGGAACTGGTGCCGCCATCGGCGCGGCCGGCGGTGCCGGCGTGGCTGCTATTGCCGGCGGCGACCTGCTGACTGGCGCGGTAATCGGCGCTGCGGTAGGAGGCATTGCCGGGGCCGTCTGGAACGACCGTAACAACGACGGCCGCACTGATGGCTATGTCCGTGAAGGCCAGTATTACGAAGGTGCACCGGCCGGTTATGATCCGAACTACCAGTCGTCCGCTGCTCCTGCTCCTCGGGACTGCCGCTCGGTTGGCAGGACCGCTGTCACCGGGGCCGGCCTCGGCGCTGCTGCCGGAGCTGGCGTAGGCCTGCTTGCGGGCGGCGTGGGCGTGCTTGGCGGCGCGCTGGTTGGCGCGGCAGTCGGCGGGATCGCCGGCGCGGTCTGGGCCGACTCCAACAATGATGGCTGTGCTGACGGTTATGTCCGTGAAGGCCGCTACTACGAAGGCGAGCCAATGGTTCAACCGATGCCGGCGAGCTATCGCTCAGGCGAGCGCGGTTGACGATGATGAGCAGCACTGTCCCTGCCGTTTATGCCGACAAACACCGGCGACGGGTTCGGCGGCTGCTGCTCGCGCTAGCGGGGGGGGCGCTGACTCCGGTCGGCGCCGCCCCGCTACTGGCGCAATCCTACGAGAATTACGATCCGGGTTATATCTTGCGGGCCGAAATCGCGCGAACCGCTGAGACTGATCTGCGACCGTTTTATGCCGCTCGCGATAATCGTCCGATGTGGATCAGCGCCGATGGCCGGATCTCGCACGCTGCGGAAATCCTACTGCGCCAACTGGAGACCGCACAGCTGGATGGTTTGAGACCAAAGAATTTCAAGCTGGGGAAACTTGTTCGGATTCTAGATCGGGCTCAAGATGGCTCACCTGACGATCTTGCCGACGCCGAGCGGGCCCTGTCGAGGTCATTCGCGGCCTATGTCAAGGCGATGCGCGCCTTGCCGCGAAGCGCGATGCTTTATGCAGGCCAGGCGCTGATGCCGGTCGTGCCGACTTCGACCTCCGCACTTCAGGCAGCCGCCGCAGCGCGGTCGCTTGATGGGTATGTTGCGGCGATGGGCTGGATGCACCCGTTTTACGCGCCGCTACGCGAGGCGCTAGCCGATCCCGGCTATGCCCCGGAACAACGGCAGCAACTCGTTAACAACCTCGCGCGGGTCCGCGCAATTCCGGCCAATCCAGCCCGCCGTTACGTGCTGGTTGATTCGGCGACGGCGACGCTGTGGATGTATGAGGACGGCCGCCCGGTCGATTCGATGCGGGTGGTGGTTGGCAAGCCGGATCACCAGACGCCGATCATGGCGGGTTTCCTCCGCTATGCCATCGTCAATCCCTACTGGAACGTGCCCGACGACCTGGTCCGGCAGCGGATTGCCTATAACGTTCTGACCAAGGGCCTCGGCTATCTACACGATGGCGGCTATCAGGTCTTGTCGGACTGGAGCGAAAAAGCCACCGTCGTCGATCCTTCGAAGGTCAATTGGCACAGCGTCGAGGCGGGGGTCATGACCCCGCGCGTCCGCCAGCTGCCCGGCGCCACCAATTTCATGGGCGGCGTCAAATTCATGTTTCCCAACGAGCAGGGCATCTACCTGCACGATACGCCCGATAAGGATCTATTGCTCAAAGACGCGCGCCAGCTCAGTTCGGGCTGTGTGCGGCTCGAAGATGCCGCTCGTTTTGGGCGCTGGCTCCTGAACAAGCCGCTTCCTCGCAAGATAAAAGCGCCCGAACAGCGGGTCGAACTGCCCGAGGCTGTGCCGGTGTATCTTACCTACCTCACCGCGATCCCCAGCAATGGCCGCATCGCGTTTCAGCCGGACGTCTATGCGCAGGATGCGATCGGACCGAGCGCCGCACGGCTGGCCCGCGTCGATTGAGACCAGCCGACTTTAGACGGGTCATGCGCCGTTTACCATCGTTGACGCAGACCCCAGGTGAAGCTGGTCCGCAGCAGATAGTCGATTGGCTGACCGGTTTCGTCGCGCGCCGGACGATACCGAAAGCGCATTTCCACCAGTTCGCATGTCAGTTCGTCGAGCATTTCCTCACCGCTCGAACGGATCACCCGGCAGCTATCCACACGGCCGTCATTGCGCACCCGGAAGCTTATCGCGACAGTGCCCCCGCGTCCGCCCCCGCCCGCCATCCTCGGGTAGTCGCGGTCGCTTAGCGCGCCGGCGACCCGGACAGGCGGATAGGTCTGGCCGCCACTGCCACTGCCGCCGTCGCCCGATCCGCCCGCACCGCTCCCGTCACCCCGGCCGCTTGCGCCGCTACCCGGACCGGCCAATGCCGCCCCGGCGCTTGCCTGACTGCCCTGTCCCGCCACAGTTGCCGCCGGCGTCGGCGAGGCGATTGCGATGCGCGGGCTCGGTGCGGCAACCGGCATTGCCTTGGCTTTCGGAGCGGGCGGGGCAGCGGCTGCGCTTTCCGCCGGTCTGGAGGGTGTCGCGGTGGGAGCGGGCGCGGGCTGCTTCCTCGGGGTGATCGCAACGAACTGCGTATCCGGCCTGGGCGGTGCTGACTGGCGGCCGGCAAGACCCCATATGATCATCGCCGCCAGTCCGCACTCGATCGCCCCCGCAGCGAGGGCGGGGCCAAGGCGGTTCCGGCGTGGTTGCCATGATGCGGCCACGGCGCACTCCTGGGGAGGTACTCGCCGAACTAACGGCTGGGTTCGGCCAAGGCTCCGCCAAACGCCGCAGCGCACTACTTTGCCGCCAAAGTCACCGCGTCGCGCCCATAGGCATCGCCAAGCAGGGCCGCCCCGTCCGCGCCTTCGGTGGCGGTCAGATAGGTGACGTAAACCGGCACCGGCGCCGGCAATGCGATTACCTGCTCAGGCCCGCGCGAAATTGCGGCAAGCGGCTGGCCGAGCAGCCATTTGCCCAAGCCCGGTGCATCTTCCAGGCGGATGCAACCATTGCTGAAATGCCGCTCCGGCTTGGCCAGCAGATCACGGTCGGGCGTATCGTGAAGGTAAATGCCAAGTTCGTTGGGAAAAAGGAATTTAACCTTCCCCATTGAATTTGCCGGCCCCGGCAGCTGACGGACGCGCAATTCCTGCGTACCCGCGGCAACGGCATGCCAGTCGATCTTCGCGGGGTCGAGCACCGTCGCTTTGTCGGTCCAGTCCGACAGTGCTTCCATCCCCATCGATTGCAACGTCCGGCCGGACAGCACCTTGGGCGCGACATTGGTTTTCGCCAGGTCGGTCGGGATGTTCCAATAGGGGTTGAGGATGGCATACTGCAGCATGCCCACCAGCATCGGCGTCGGCGAGGCCGGTTTTCCGGCGACCACGCGCATCGTGCCCTGCTGCTTGCCGCGTTGATAGTACCACAACTGCCCCGACGCTGCATCGACTACGACATGATGCGTCCAGGGCCCCGGCATGAAGCGCGTGCGTTCGCGGTTGAGCCGCAGCCGGCGGAGCGTCTCTTCGGGCGTGTTCTGCACACCTGCCTCGGCAAGCAGATTGCGCATTCGCAGATAATGCGGGCTCATCCATTGCATCCCGGCGACATAATGCGGGAACGAGGTCGCCAGCGAGCCAGCCCGCAGCGCCGCCTCTTCCTGCGGCTTTTGCGGCTTCAGCTTCGGATCGGCATAGGTGATGCCAATTTCGTCGCGCTTCGACGGGCGGCGCAGATCGCTGGCATATCTGGACAGGGCTTCGGAAAGCTGGAGCTCGGCGCGCACGATCCCGCGCACTTCGCCCAGCCGGGCTTCCGCGACCGCCTTCTGCAGCTTTTGCACCTTGTAGGCGGATGGCTTGAGGCCATCGAGTTCGGCGCTGTTCAGGAAATTGATCAATGCTTCGGCTTCGGTGCCGATGTTGCCCCCGGCTGCCCAGAGCGGTGTGAAATTGCTGTTGGCATAGACGCGCTTGAGTTTGCCCCCGGCCCGTTTGCGCAGTTCGGCGGCGATTGCCTGCGGCTGGGCGGTTACGACATGGGGAGCCGGCGGCCCCGGCACGGCAAGTTGCACCGGTGCGGCAAGCGGTCTTGCCGCAGGTGACGATTTAACCGGCAGCGCTGCAGGTGGGCGACCTGCCTTAACCGGGCGCGCCGCCGATCCGGCAGGTACGGACACCACTGCTGCCGCTAGCAAACAGGCAGCAAACATCCGGCCGGGAACGCGGTTGGAGCGCATCCCCGGCTCAGGCATAATCAGCCTCGCTCACCCCGGCGCGACACCAGCTCCGGAGCCGGCATCGGCGTTGGCGCGACGTTCGGATGATACAGGCCGTCAGAGCTGTAATAACCGTCGACGAGGCCATCGCCGTCACGGTCGGCAGCGGTGGAACCGGGGACCGCGCCCAGCATCGCCGGCGGGCTGGCATAGCCGGGAGCCGGCGCGACATAGGTGGGAGCAAGCCCGCTGGCGCTATCCGCAACCGGTTGCACGGATTGCACGACGGGAACGGCGGGATCGGCTTGGGCCAGAGCAACGCCCGATCCGGCGCCGGCTGTAACCGCGAGACCCGCCGTGAGGGCGAGGATTTGGATAGTGAGTTTCATTGCTCTCTCCTTATGGCACGAGCAAAGTGCATCGTGCAGCAGCCAGGATGCCCCCTCAGAGGACGGCAGGTGGCTAGGGCTTGAAAGGCACCAGCAAAAAGGAGGATCGGTTAATGGATCGGCAGAGTGTGGCGTTTCCGGGGTGATGTGAGGTTTGCGGGGGATCTCGGTGGCAAACTACTCCATCGCCTGGCGCCGCAACCGGGCCTCGGCTTGGGCATCCGCCAAGATCGCCCGCATCCGCGCCAGTATGACGCCGCCGAAAATCAGGCTGAGCCCCAGGGTCGCGGCCAGCAGCGGCATGAGGAACACCGGGTCGATCGCCGACTTGCCCCCAAATGCCGTCAGCGTGATGCTGGGCGGCTGGTGCAGGCTGTTCCACCACAGCACGGAATAATGGATAATCGGAATGTTGACCGCACCGACCAGCCCGAAAATCGCCGCCATCCGGCTGTGCCCGGCGCCGGCCCGCGCAGCGGCGTCGGCTAGGGCGATATAGGCGAAATAGAGGAACAACAGCACCAGCATGCTGGTCAGCCGCCCGTCCCATTCCCACCAGGTGCCCCAAACCGGGCGGCCCCACAACGACCCGGTGGCGAGGCAGATCGCGGCGAACACAGCGCCCGGCACTGCTGCGGCGCGTGCGGCAATTCCGGCGAGCGGATGGTGCCAGACCAGCTCGGTGAAACTCGCTGCTGCGATTGCCATCCAGCCCGCCATCCCGAGCCAGGCGGCCGGGACATGGATGAACAGAATGCGAACCGTTTCGCCCTGCAGCCGGTCTGGCGGCACCCAGAACAAACCCCAGGCGAGCGCGGCGCCCGCCAGCGCCATGCCGGCGATCAGGAGCAACGGCGTCAGCCAGCGCGCGATGCGCAGGAAACGGGCGGGATTGGCGTAGGCGTGCATGGTCGGAAAAAGTTGGTCTGCCGGGTGTGGATCGCAGCGCGCTCCATGGCGGTTTTGCCCGGGTAATGCCAGCGTTTGCAGATCGACAGTGGCACTACGCTAAACAGCGCCGCCGAAAGCGGTTAAGGGCCTCGCTGCCGCGACCGAATCGGCGCGCGGCCTGGAGACTGTGATGGTTAAGCATACCGGGGTCGGCTGGTGATCGCTGAGGCGGGACTTGCCGCCCTGTGGCTGGCGGCGGCGATGGCGCTGGCGCAGCTGGTGCTGGGCATGCTGGCGCTGGGCGGTTCGGGCAAAGCGCCCGGTCCGCAAAACCTGGTCCCGGCGATCGGGCCAGTCGCGGTGGCGCAGGCGGCGCTGGTCGCGCTGGCCTTCGGTTGCCTGGTCACGCTCTTCGCCCGGTCGGACATGTCGGTGCTGCTGGTGGCGACCAACAGCCATTCAGCCAAGCCGCTGATCTACAAGATCGCCGGAACCTGGGGCAACCACGAAGGCTCGATGCTGCTGTGGGTAGCGATCCTGGGCGCGGCCGGCGCGACCATCGCGCTGTTCGAGCGCAAGCTGCGCGCCGATACCAAGGCTGCGACTCTGGCGGCACAGGGTGCGATTGCGCTTGGGTTCTATGCCTTCCTGCTGTTCGCTTCGAACCCGTTCGCCCGCATCACCGGCGTTGCCGAAGGCCAGGGGCTCAATCCGCTGTTGCAGGACCCCGGCCTCGCCTTCCATCCGCCGACGCTTTACGCCGGCTATGTCGGCATGTCGGCGGCGTTTTCCTTCGCGGTGGGGGCACTGGTAACCCGCAATGTCGGCCCCGATTTCGCCCGCGCCATGCGGCCGTGGATTCTGGGCGCGTGGATTTTCCTGACCATTGGCATCACCGCCGGCTCCTACTGGGCCTATTACACGCTGGGCTGGGGCGGCTGGTGGTTCTGGGATCCGGTCGAGAACGCTTCGCTGATGCCGTGGCTGGCGGCCACCGCCCTGCTCCATTCGGTCAGCGTGCTGGCCGCCCGCGACGGCTTGCGTGCCTGGACGGTCATGCTCTCGGTACTGGTTTTCTCGATGTCGATGGTCGGGACATTCCTGGTGCGCTCGGGCATTCTCACCAGCGTTCACAGCTTCGCGGTCGATCCGGAGCGCGGCATTTTCATCCTCGCGCTGCTGGCGATCTATATCGGCGGGGCGCTGGCGCTGTTCGCGCTGCGGATCGGCACGGTCAACGAAGGCAAACGCTTCGAGCCGGTCAGCCGCGAGGCGGCGCTGGTAGCCAACAATCTGCTGCTGACCGTGATCCTCGTCATCGTGCTGGCCGGCACGCTGTATCCGCTGGCGCTGGAAGGCGCGACCGGGGCCAAGATATCGGTCGGCGCGCCCTATTTCAACGCCACCGCCGGCCCGCTCGCGCTGATGCTGATGGTGATCATGGCCACCGGGCCGCTCATCCGCTGGCGAGCCGACCGGCCGAAGCTGGTGCTCTCACGCGTGTCGCTGGCGCTGCTGGCCGGCGCTGCGGCGCTGCTCGCGCTGACGCTGTTCGCCGGGCGCATTGGCATACTGCCGCTGCTCGGGCTGGTCGCCGCCGCCATCGTCGCGGTGGCCAGCCTTGCACCGCTGTGGAAGCGCAAGCTGTCCCGCACGCCGCTGTATACCTTCGGCATGATCACCGCCCATCTGGGCTGCGCCGTCAGCATCGCCGGCATGGCCAGCGATAGCGCCTTCACCCAGGAAAACATGGTGGCGATGGCACAGGGCGAGACCCGCGCGATCGGCCCCTTCGCGGTGACCTTCGCGGGGCTGCGCGAATATCCCGGGCCGAATTACGCGGTGCTCGATGCGGTGCTGGCGGTGCGCAAGGGCGACGGCGAGCCCTTCGTCATGGCCCCGCAGCTCCACCAGTTCACCGACCCGCCGATGTTGACCAACCAGGCCGCGATCAAGACTTTCTGGAACGGCCAGCTGTACCTCACCATCGGGGAGAAGGCGGTCGGCAACCGCTGGCTGGTGCGGATGTGGTGGAAGCCCTTCGTCACGCTGATCTGGCTGGGCGGCTTGATGATCGCGCTGGGCGGAATGCTTTCGCTGATCGGCCGGGTGAGACGCGATATCGTCGCCAAGCCTGCGCCCGCGCCCGCGCCCGCATCGGCACCCGCTCCGCAAGTGGCGCCGGCATGACGCGGCGATGGCTGCTCTGGCTCCCGTTCGTGCTCGGGCTGGTGCTGCTCGGTCTGTTCTACCTCGGCCTGCGCAAACCCACCGACCATGTCATCGTCTCGCGCATGGTCGGCAAACCGCTGCCCGAATTCACCGCGCCGCCGGCAATCCCCGGCCGGCCGGGCGCCCGCACTGCCGATTACCGAACCGGCAAGCCGCGGCTGCTCAACGTGTTTGCCAGCTGGTGTCTGCCCTGCGTTGCGGAGATCCCGGTGCTGCTGCGTTTGCAGGCTATGGGCGTCCCGGTCGACGGCATCGCCGTGCACGACACGACACCCGCCCTGCAGGCCTTCCTCGCCAAAAACGGTAATCCCTATGCGCGCATCGGGCTTGACGACCATAGCCGGTTGCAGGTCGCGCTGGGTTCCTCGGGCGTGCCGGAAACCTTCATTATCGACGGGAATGGCAAGATTCTCCACCAGCACATCGGCGTAGTGATGGAGACCGACATTCCCAAGCTGCTCGGCCTGCTGAAGGAGCAATGATGCGCACTTTGATCTCTTTCTTCCTCGCCCTGCTGCTCGCCGCACCGGCGCTGGCGCAGGACTATGCCGAGGTATCGCTGCCCGACGCGCGCCAGGAAAGCCAGGCGCTGGCGCTGATGGATGCGATCCGCTGCGTCGTTTGCCAGGGCCAACCGATCTCGGGCAGCAATGCCGAGCTCGCCGGCGACATGCGCCGGATCATCCGTGAGCAGATCGCGGCTGGCCAGACCCCGGCCGAGGTGCGCAGCTGGCTGGTCGGCAAATACGGCGACTGGGTCAGCTTCAAACCGCAGGTCAGGGCGGCGACTCTGCCGCTGTGGATCGTGCCATTGCTGGCGCTGATCGGCGGTCTGTGGCTGCTGTCGCGCCGGATCAGACTGGGGAGGAAACGCTGATGGGCTGGCTGTTGGCGATAGGCCTGGCCGGCCTCACCTTCCTCGGGCTGGTTCTCAGCCGCCGCTGCTCGCGGATGGCGCTGGAACTGGCGGGCGCCGCAGTGCTGATCGCGCTTGCGGGTTACAGCTGGCAGGGGAATCCGGGCCTGGTCGGGCAACCCGTGGAGCGCACGGTGGCACCGGGAGCCGTTGCCCCGGAATTGCCGGAGTGATCGCTTGATTCACTGCAATCCGCGAAACGCGGTGGTGGGATTGGCGTAGGACGGTGCGCGCCAATTGGCTCGACTTCACCCGGACAAAACGGTTATGAGCCGGGCAAGGGGAGCGGCAGAATGGGTCCACGCAAGGCAGTCTTCATCACCGGCGGCGGCTCTGGCATCGGCCGGGCCATCGCCAGCCATTTCGCCGCGCGCGGCTGGCTGGTCGGGCTGGCGGATGTCAACCAGGCCGGGATGGCCGAAACCGCAGGTCTGCTGCCAGCCGCAAGCAGCTCGGTCCACACGCTCGACGTAACCGACGCGGAAGCCTGGAAACACGCTCTGGCCGATTTCGCCAAGGCTGCGGGCGGGATCATCGATGTTGTCGTCAACAATGCCGGTGTGGCCTATGGCGGGCCGCTGATCGCGCTCAATGAGAGCGAGGTCGACCGGCTGATTGCGGTCAACTTCCGCGGCGTAGTCAACGGCGCACGGGCAGCTTACCCTTATCTCACAGCCGCGCCGGGCAGTTGCCTGCTCAACACCGCCAGCGCCTCGGCGCTATACGGCTCCGCCGGCCTGGCGCTCTATTCGGCAACGAAATTCGCCGTGCGCGGGCTCACCGAAGCGCTCGATAATGAATGGCGCGACGATGGCATCCGGGTTCGCTCTATCATGCCCAGCTTCATCGATACCCCGCTGCTGGCCGGCCCCGCCAATGCCGCCACCAACCAGACCAAGCGCGATCGGGTCGTCGCGGCGGGCCTGGAATTCACCCCCGTCGAACGGGTCGCCGAGGCAGCCTGGCAGGCCGTCCATGGCGGCCGAATCCATACTCTGGTCGGATCCACCGCGCGCAAGCTCGGCTTCGCGGCCAAATGGGCGCCGGGCTCTCTGCGCCGCCGCGCCCGCCGGATGATGCAGCCGGGATAGGGCGACGGCGACTGGCCTTGCCGCTTAGCCGAAGCGACCGATCGCCGTCGCCATCGCCACATCCCGATCGCTCAGGCCGCCCGCATCATGGGTGGTCAGCGTGATATCGACGCGGTTCCACACATTCGCCCACTCCGGGTGATGATCCGCCTTCTCGGCATGGAGCGCGACACGGGTCATGAAGGCGAAGGCTTCGCTGAAATCGGTGAAGGTGTAACGGCGGGTAATTGCCAGGCCGTCGCCGCGCAGGGTCCAGTCCGGCAGGCCGGCGAGCGCCACATCTCGCTGGGCGTCGGTGAGTTTTGCAATCGGCATCGAACTTGTCCTTTCCCACGGAATCCGCCAGTTACAGCGCCTTCGCCAGAGCCTCGATATCGGCCATCCCGACGACACTGGTGACATCGGCATCCGCCACAGTACGCGAAATCATCGGCCCGAGCACCTTGCCGCCCAGCTCGACGAAGCGCTCGACCCCGGCACCTTGCATCGCCAGCACGCTCTCGCGCCAGCGCACGCGGCCGGTGACCTGCTCCACCAGCAGCCGCTGCACTTCGCCGGGATCGGTCACCATCGCCGCAGTGACATTGGCGAACAGCGGCAGACGCAAGGTTCGGGGCGGCGTCCGCTCCAGCGCCTCGGCCATGGCCTCGGCGGCCGGTTGCATCAGCGGGCAGTGAAACGGTGCGGACACCGGCAGCGCCATGCCGCGCTTGATGGCGTAATCTTTCACCATTGCAATCGCGCGCTCGATCGCTCCTGTGTGCCCGGACAGGACAACCTGGCCCGGGTCATTGTCATTGGCGACAGTACAGATCTCGCCCTGCGCCGCCGCATCGGCCAGCGCCTGCGCCTTGTCGATATCGGCCCCGAGCAGCGCGCACATCGCCCCGAGCCCGACCGGCACCGCCACCTGCATCGCCTGGCCGCGCAGCTTCAACAGCCGTGCAGTGTCGGCCAGGCTGAAGGCGCCTGCGGCACACAGCGCGGTATATTCGCCGAGACTGTGCCCGGCGACGAAATCAGCCTTGTCGGCCAGCGCAATCCCGCCTTCCTGTTCAAGCACCCGCAGCACGGCGATGGCGTTGGCCATGATCGCCGGCTGGGCGTTTTCAGTAAGAAGGAGCTGGTCGTCCGGCCCAGTGCGCATGATCGCCGAAAGCTTCTGGCCAAGCGCGTCGTCCACTTCCTCGAACACCGCGCGCGCCGCCGCGCTGGCCTCGGCAAGCTCCAGACCCATGCCGACTTTTTGGCTGCCCTGCCCTGGAAATACGAATGCGCGCATCTTCACCCCCCTGTCGTCGTGGCGGGCGCCCTATGGCCGCAGGCTGTCGGTGACAAGACCGAAGGGCACGATTTTGTTGGCCGCATCATGCCCGATATCGGCATTACCGAGGAAGGGAATTGAATTCCGCTCGCACCAATAGCGCGCGATTTCCTCCGGGGAAGCGCCGAAGTCCCGGTCGTTCGGGGGCACCTCGCTCACCCTACCGAGGCGCAGGCCGGCGATCCCGCCAAGATGCGCGGTAGCGTGGAACAACAGCCGGTCCGCCGCGTAGAGATGCTCGCACACCTCCTCGATCATGACAACATGGCCCGCCAGCCCCGGCATCAGCGGCGTACCGCAGAGCATGGCCAGGGTCATCAGATTGAAGGCTACTGCCGGATGGCGATCCAGCGAGGACTCCAGGCAGCTGCGGTCGCCGCTGAAATAGCGCAGCGCCCGGCGCACTGCATCCTCGCCGCCATCGCGGCGAATATCATTCGGCATCGGCCCGTGGACCGGATGACCGATCCGCTCGCGATAGAGCGCGCCGAGCAGATAGCCGGCGTCGGAATAACCAAGGAAAATCTTGTCCTTGGCGGCGTTTCCCAGCTGGCTTAGCGCCGCCCCGGCAATGCGATTGGCGCCGTAGCCGCCCCGGGCAAACCACACCGCGTCGAACCGGGAATCACTGGCACATTCGGCAAAGGCGGCGAGGCGCAATTCATCCGGCCCGGCGAAATGGCCATCGACCTGGAAGCACTGGGCATGGAAGTGCAGTTCGATATCGGGAAACTCCGCCTCCGCCAGCGCCATCACGCGCGCAGCGTCGTCCGGGGTTATCGGGGTGGAGGGTGCGCAGATGGCGATGCGAGGCATGGGGGCCTCTGTAACCGGCTTGTCATTCGCGCGAAAGCCGATAGCGAGGCAGCAATGACATCCGCTCCCTCCCTCACCCGGCACCCCTGGTTCTTCTGCGGCATCGGCGGCTCGGGCATGCTCCCCCTCGCCCTGATTCTGCGCGCGCACGGCGCACGGGTTTCCGGCTCGGACCGCAGCCGCGATCAGGGCCGCACACCGGAGAAATTCACCTGGCTGGAGAGCCTCGGCTTCACGCTGTTCCCGCAGAATGGCAGCGGGATCGCCTCGGCGGAGCAGACCCTCGTCGCCTCGGCCGCCGTCGAAGACACCGTGCCCGAAATGGTGCGGGCAAATGAACTCGGCTGCCCGCGGATGAGCCGGGCGGCGTTGCTCGCGGCGCTTTTCAACGCGGCCCCGCTAGGCATCGCCATCGGCGGAACCAGCGGCAAGTCGACCGTCACCGGCATGGCCGGCTGGATCATGACCCAGGCGGGCCGCGATCCGACGATTATGAACGGCGCGGTGATGAAGAATTTCGCCTCGCCCGACGCGCCGTTTGCCTCCGCGCGGGTGGGCAGCGGCGGCGACTTCGTTTCCGAGGTCGATGAAAGCGACGGATCGATCGCGCTATATCGCCCCAAGGTGGCGGTGCTCGGCAATGTCAGCCTCGATCACAAGAGCCTGGCGGAATTGCGCGCGCTGTTCGGTGATTTCCTGGCCAGCGCCGATGTCGCCGCGATCAATATCGACGATGCCGAAACCGCAGCCCTCGCCCCGAGCGCCA
>JANMCD010000090.1:0-1935 GCA_031360905.1 Novosphingobium sp. | reverse complement strand
TCCTTGGTGAAGTAGCGGCTCATCGGCAGTTCCTCAGCGGTGATAACGGTGGGGGACAAAGGGCAGCGGCACCACCGTGGCTGGCAAACGCCTGCCGCGGTTGTCCAGTTCCAGCCGCGTGCCGGGCGCGGAATGGACGGTATCGACATAGGCCATGGTGATGGGATGGCCGAGGCTGGGCGAAAAGCCGCCAGATGTGACCGCGCCGATCTCGCGCTTGCCGGAAAACACCGCCGCTCCCTCGCGCGCAGCCATGCGGCCTTCGAGCGCCAGACCGACACGCACCGCCGGGGTGCCGCCCGCCAGCCATTGCAGGATCCGCTCCGCGCCAGGAAAACCGCCTTCGGCCCGGCGGCGCTTCGAGATGGCGAAGGCCAGTCCGGCGCTAACCGGATCGATATCCTCGGTCAGATCGTGCCCATAGAGCGGCAGCCCCGCCTCCAGCCGCAGCGAATCGCGCGCGCCGAGCCCGACCGGCCTGACCTCCGGCTGCCCGCACAGCGCATCGGCGAGCGCGGCGGCGTGTTCGGCCGGCAGAGAAATTTCAAAGCCGTCCTCGCCGGTATAACCGGTGCGGCTGATCCCGAGCTCAACCTCGCCCCACATGTAAGGCCCTGCTTGCATGAAACTGATATCCCACGGTAGCGGCCAGTCATCGACGATGCTTATGAGCCCGAGCCTGGTCAATACGTCCGCCGCCTTGGGCCCCTGGAGCGCCAGCAAGGCTTCGTCGGCCAGATGCCGCAAGGTAATCTCGTCGGGCAAATGTTCGCGCAGATGGGCAATGTCGTCCCACTTGGCCCCGCCGTTGACCACCACATAGCCGTGATCCCCGGCATTGGTGACCATGAGATCGTCGAGAATTCCGCCATTTTCCGCCAGCAGCAGCGAATAGCGCACCCTGCCCGGCTTCAGCGCTGAAATGTCGCCCGGCAGCAGCGCCTCCAAGGCCTCGGCCCAGCCATTGCCCGACACCTGGAGCTGGCCCATGTGGCTGACGTCGAACAGCCCGGCGCTTTCCCGCGTCCACAGATGTTCGGAGATGATGCCTTCGTACTGCACCGGCATGTAATAACCGGCAAACGGAACCATCCGCGCGCCGCGGGCTCGGTGCCAGGCGTCCAGCGGCAGGCTCAGCGGCCCGGCCGCCGCTTCCTCGTCGATGGTATCGGTATCGTCCACGCGCAGGCTCCGCACAGAATGCCAATCGGCGCCCTTTTGAACAGTGAAAACACGGATCGCCGGGACTTCCCGCGCTGTGAGCGAGGCAAAACGGGATGCTGGCGAGGCTGCTTCGAGTCAAAGGAAAAGTGGCGACTTATCCCCTAATTTGCCTGAAAGCCCGCCCCTCAAACATTGCACAGCCCCTCCGGAGTCCGGCCATAAATCCGGGCATGCGCGGTAATTGCGTAACGATCGGTCATGCCGGCGATGAAATCGGCGATGTGGCGGCTGCGTTCGGGCTCCAGTTGGGGCAGGCGGCCGACCCAGCTGTCGTTCATCAGCGTCGGCTCCTGCGCATAGGCGGCATAGAGTTCCGCGATCAAGGTGCGGGCCCGCTCGGAAGTCGTCATCTGCTCGGGATGATAATAGAGCTTCTCATACATGAAGCGCTTGAGCTTGCGTTCCTCATCGGCGAGATCGGCCGAGAACCCGGCGCGCGCCGCCCCCCCCCCGCGCACCGCGGCAGGATCGGTCATACCCTGAGTGCGGCGCCGGGTCTCGGCGATGACATCGTTGACCATCGTCCCGATCTGGCTGCGCAGCAGTTCGCCCAGCTGGCGGTCGCGCGGGGCGCCGGGAAAGCGCTGCTCGACCTGCCGCCATTCCCGCGCGACGAAATCCTGTTCCAGCAATTCATCGAGAGTGAGGAAACCGGCGCGCAGGCCATCGTCGATATCGTGATTGTCGTAGGCGATATCGTCCGAAATCGCC